>DAOWJX010000118.1 GCA_030640155.1 Candidatus Aegiribacteria sp.
ATACCTTTAGAACCGCTCTCAGATATGCCAGGGAGAACGGTTACCATATCATGGTTACAATTGACGCGGACGGTCAGTTCAATCCTGAGCATATTCCTGCTCTTGTAGAACCGGTAATTAGAAATCACGCAGATTTTGTGACAGCCAGCAGATTCTCAGAGGTCGAACTTATTCCTGAAATGCCCAGACTGAAAATATGGGGGAACCGAAGAGTCGCAAGACTTGTCAGCAAGCTGTCGGGCATACAGATAAAGGACGCAACATGCGGATTCCGTGCTTACGGTCCCGCAGCACTTGAAAAATTATCAAGCTTCAGCAGATTCACCTACACTCAGGAAGTCATCATTGATCTGGCCAGCAAAGGGCTATCAATTCTTGAAGTACCGGTAGAGGTGCTCGGAGAGAGACCGGTAGGTTCTTCCAGAATTGCAAGCAGCATATGGAGATACGCCATCCTGTCGCTTGCCGCGATGTACTCCATTGCCCATGATCACAGACCATGGAAATTTTACGGAACACCAGCGGTTATTCTGATGACGCTGGGAATTGCCGGAGATATGTTTGTGCTGGTTAGATGGTTCATTACCGGTCTCGTAACACCTTTTGCGGGAGTTGCAATCGGCGGACTGTTCCTGATAACATTCTCAGTACTGCTGTTCCTGTTTGCTTCCCTCGCTGACACTGCATCTCACAACAGACACCTTCTGGAAAACATCATCTCGGAGAACGTCAGAAAGAACCGAGCGTAGGGTCAGGTCTTGCATTTAAGCATTATGTACTGATTATTTATTAGAAACATTAGTCACATCAGGGTCAGATCTTATATTTATGCATTACACATTGTTTATTCATCAATTATTCATTAAATTAATTTAATAAGTGCACAATGTTATGTTCGACCCTATGAATCAGCGTTTTCTGATTTCGCTTTTTCCGTCCGGAAGATCCTTCGCGATGTAGCCTATCTTGCTCAATCTGTCACGCATGAGGTCCGCGGCCTGAAAAAGTTTATTATCTCTCAGAACACCCCGCGTTTCAGCGAGAACACCGCAAAGCTCCTCAACATGGGAACCGGAATCAATTCCTTTCAGGTCTAGCCCCAGAATATCGCCCGAAAGCTCATCCAGAGTTTCCCTGAAGAGAGCTCTGTCTGCAGGGGTATCCTCCGAGTCAAGCAGTGCATTCCCGGAACGGACCATATCAAAAACCACCGCCAGAGCACCTGGTGTATTCATATCATCGTCCATCGCCTTACTGAAATCAGCCACTGTTTTTTCAACAAGAGATACTGCTTCAGGTGATGGTCTTTCATTAACAACCGCGGGAGTGCTTCCCAGTCTTGCGCTGAACGATGAAAGCCGTTCAAGTCCGCTTCGTGCTGATTCAAGACCCTGATCGGAAA
Organism: Candidatus Aegiribacteria sp.; assembly: GCA_030640155.1. Taxonomy (GTDB): domain Bacteria; phylum Fermentibacterota; class Fermentibacteria; order Fermentibacterales; family JCC-6; genus Aegiribacteria. The sequence goes on from DAOWJX010000118.1 coordinate 1,403, forward strand.
AATCGAGCGGACTCCGGTAGTGACTTCTGAGAATGTACAGCCGGACAACCATGGGATCGAACTTTTTAAAGATATCCTTCAACAGAGTGAAGTTACCCAGACTTTTACCCATCTTCTGCCCATCTACAGTAACCATGTTGTTGTGGAGCCACATACGTGCGAATTGTTTCCCATTAGCTCCCTCACTCTGGGCAATTTCCGATTCATGATGAGGAAAGATATTTTCAAGACCTCCACCATGTATATCCAGCGTTTCTCCTATGTAGCGCATGGACATCGCGGAACATTCGATATGCCATCCGGGATATCCCCAACCCCAGGGGGAATTCCATTTAAGAATGTGATCCTTTCCGGCTTTCTTCCAGAGAGCGAAATCCCTTGGATCTCTCTTTCTGTTGTCTACTGCTACTCTGGCTCCCGCCACAAGCTTATCGATTTTCCTGCCGGAAAGTTTTCCATACTCAGGGAAGCTGGTCACAGAATAGTAAACGTAACCATCTTCCTCGTAAGCATGCCCGTTCTCAATCAGTTTATTTATCAGTTCTATCTGCTCGGGGATATGCCCTGATGCTCTGGGGGACACGTCAGGTCTGAGTACTCCAAGTGCGTCCATGTCATCAAAGTACGATTTCGTGTATTTCTCGGTCATTTCCATCGGTTCAAGTTTTTCAATTCTGGCCTGCAGCTCGACTTTGTCGAAACCGGCATCGGCATTATCGGTAAGATGACCAACATCTGTAATATTCTGTATGTAGTGCACATGATAACCAAGATGTCGAAGGTAGCGAATAAGAATATCAAAAGAAACATAGCTTTTCCCATGTCCGAGATGACTGTGACCATATACCGTTGGACCGCAGACATAAACTCCGACATGAGGCGGATTGAGAGGAGTGAATTTCTCCTTCTTTCGCGTAAGACTGTTGTAAAGATTCATTCAATCACGCCTTTCAGTCGAAGTAGTTGATGTGCATGGCTTTTCGGACGAGTTCCACGGTTTTCTCGCCCTCTCTGCAGGCAGTTTCCGTTCCGGACATGAGTATTTCTTCGACTATACCCGGTTTCTCAAACCTGATCCTCCGCTCGCGGATTGGCTCAAGAAGAACCTCGAGTACTTCAAACATCCGCTTCTTGCAGGAAACGCACCCGATTGTTCCTGCTCTGCAGCGTTCTTCAATGTTCTTTGACTCAATGCTGTTGAATGCTTTCTGGTAAGAAAAGATCGTACATATTTCCGGATGACCTGGATCATCTTTGTGAATTCTTGCCGGATCGGTTACGGCGGACATGAGTTTTTTCCTGATATCCTCTGATGTGTCATTCAGATAAATGCAGTTGCCAAGAGATTTTGACATCTTCGCCTGTCCATCCAGTCCAACAAGTCTCGGGATTTCACCCTCCAGACCTTCCGGTTCGGGAAAAACCCTTTCGTAGAGTTCATTGAATCTTCTCGCGATGAATCTGGATACCTCAACAACCGGAAGCTGATCCTCACCTACCGGAACAACATCCGCTCTGCAGAAGAGTATATCCGCTGCCTGACTGACAGGATATCCAAGGAAGCCGTAGGTCATGTTTTCTTCGAATCCATGCTGCTTTGCTTCAGTCTTTATCGTAGGATTATGCCTCAATCGATTGACAGTGACAAACATCGAAAAGAACACGGTTAATTCCGCGATCTGAGGAACCATGCTCTGTATAAAAATATTAACCCTGTCCGGATCAAGACCAGCGGAGAGGTTATCAAGAGCAACCTGCCTGACATCCTCCGGAAGATGCTCAGGGTGATCGAAATTCGTTGACAGTGTCTGAACATCCGCAATAACTATGAATGTATCGTAGTTGTTCTGAAGCCTTACCCTGTTCTCCAGTGAACCGACGTAATGCCCGAGATGCAGAGGGCCTGTCGGTCTGTCACCTGTAAGAATCCTTTTCATTTCTCTCTTCTTCTCATTTGTATCATTTCTCCAGAATGCCCGTTATGTTCGAGTATCTGAAATCCCTGAGATCGATTTCTCCATAACATTTATCAAGAGTACTGTAAATACTGCTTACAAGATTTTCGAGTTGCGGACATATTCTCGCGTAATCCCCAAGGTACCTGAAAGTTCTGGGAAGGTAACCCAGAAACGAACTGTCACCTGTTCTCCTGTACTGATGACTGAAGGTTCCTGCAGCTTTAAGACTTCTCTGGCATGCCGTAAGCGCAACCTGAAATATATTAAGTTTCCCCTGAGCATGAATATACTTCTTGGCTCTGTCTTCCCATGATAATCCAATATCTCTGTAGCTGTCTCGAAGAAGGCTGACCAGGTCGTATGCAGACGGGCCGAATCGAGCATCCTGCCAGTCTACCATTATCAGTCTTTTTTCATGGATAATAAGATTAGCGGAATGAAAGTCCCTGTGAGTGAATACTGTAGCTTCATCAATCATACCGCACAGGTTCCTCATTTCTGCCTGCAGCGAAAGAAGATCGTCCATCGGTACATTCAGCAGTCTGAAAAACAGACTTTCAAGAGTATTCTCCAGTTCCGCCATAAAGAATGCAGGCGTAAAACTCCTCCTGCCTGCAATTGAACCGGAGCATAATTTACTGTCAAGCTCCCGCTGCATGCGGAAAAGAAGATCAAGAGCGTTATCTATATATTCGCCATACACATCGTCATCAGCATCAAGCAGACGCAGATCACCAAGATCTTCCTGCAGAACCCAACCTTTTTTCGTATCACAGTCCGTTACTAATGGAACTGGAAACCCCTTGGTTGCAAGAAGCTCATGAATATCAAGCCAGGGCCATATCGGGATTGCGCCGCTGTCCATGAGAATCAGGGTGTCCTGACCGGCAAATACTCTCCAGAAAAGCCTGCCTGATACATCACCATCCAGTCTATCTACCACGACATTCTCACCCATTCTGCTTCGAAGCCAGTCGGCAAGTTCAGCAGTCATTCTTTTCATAAGACGTTTCCATCCTGACTGCTGCAGAACCATGGAAGGATGGCTTCATCAATACAACCTTTTTCCAGTGTTGAGCCTTCAAGCATGACACTGTTTCTCAAAACTGTTCCACTGGCCAGAATGCATCCTGGTCCAATATTCCAGTTACCTTCAAGAACAACGTCACTGGAAACATACGCATTTGGATGAATAAATGATCCGCCAGAGAGAATATTCTCTCGTGCTATGGCGATTCTGCCCATATCCAGCCAGTTACCTTCCATATTGCATGAGAAGAGCTTATATCCATTATCATTCGCTGCAGGAGCCAGTTCGGAAAACAGACCTGATGACTGACACCTTCGCGAAAGAAGCGGGATGACAGGCTCAACAAGACTGATTCCCCAGTAATGAACCGGGTCTCCCCTGCCCGTTCCAAAACACCTGTTTTCATCCATAAGAAGTGGAGAATAACCACCTTCAGATGGAAAACAACCAGTTAGAACAGTCCAGGATGATTCGGTCTCCTTATGATACTTCATCATCTGTTCCGCATCGAAACCTTCGATGATCATATCTGTATTCACAATCATCCAGGTTCCTTCTGTCATCGCAGATGCATGTCTGGCCAGTGTTTCGCACACTCCCAATGGTCTTTCCTCGAAATATACTGAACACATCTCGATTGGCCATACCGATATCAGTTCATTCATTAATACTTCAGGACACCTTGATGCATTTATTCTTACTCTTCGAGGACGCAGAGCGTATATCTGGCGGGCAAGTTCAGCAAGAACAGTGCTGTTTCCGAAAGGGAGGAGTGCTTTAGGTCGCAAAAGAGAAAGGGGTTCAATCCTGGTCCCGTATCCAGCAGCAAGGAAGAGAACCCCTTCAATTTCCATACAAAACCGGTTTATCCGTAGATTTCTTTTCTGTTGCAGTCACAGATTCTGACTCTGCGTCTTTGTGGTCGCCAATTGCCATCGTCATTGTATCTGGCAGCGTATAGAACAACTGCTGCTCGTTCTTTCCCGCATACAGGACATTCGTCCTTGTGAAGTGTTCTAGCTTCGTGAGCAAGTTTAGCGGCAAAAGTTCTTTCCTTCTTAGGCATTAATTCAGTCCTTTCCGGTTATAACCGGTATACTGCAAGCTGTGGACATGATGGCATCCATCATTTCCCGATCACCTGTTTCGGTGAATATCGCCTGAGCTGTTTCTAGAATTGCAAGCAAGCCTCGGCGGACCTGAACAGCATCAAATCTATCTGCAGAAGCCCACCAGAACGGGCACGAGTATAACATTTTATCTGCCAGAGAGGCAACTCTGTCGGAATTGCATCGGAGTGCCAGATTCCTTACGTGATCAAGAAGTCCTCTAAGGGATACATGAATCATATTATCCGGATCATCCCATAATGGCCATGGTTTCCCAGCGACCATATCCGCAGCAGTGGTTGACCAGCTGCCTGAAGGAACGGAAGCATCTTCTGAAGGAAACCTCCGAATAAGTTCTGAAGGTGTTACCAACAAGACTTCATCGAATGATTCAATGCTTGATAAAAAAGGCGAGAGAAATGTTTCAATCGTACCTTTTCTATGATGACCGAAAGTTTCTCCATCCATCGCAATGAGGAGATAGGAATCCTCGTCACCCGACCAATCACGCATACCTTCAATAATCTCATCTGCCATTTCGCTGCCATTATCTCCATGAAAGGAGATCCTGTTGCTCCAGAAATTGCTTCTGAGTAGAACTGCAATGCCATTAACAACTGGGATTGTCCTGCAGGGAACCGCTCTTCCTGTCCACACCCAGGGGACATCGTCAGTCACAGTCCAGGTATATCCCATATCAAGAAGAAGAGGAGCAAGTGATGGCGAATAAGCCATTTCGGGAGGAAATACTCCCTCGGGGCTGTAATTCGCGCCGAGCACCCGCGAGTTTCCATTTCTGTTCAGTTGAAGCTGTCTTCTGATATCATATTCATTTATCAGAGGGAATATGGGATGGTAAGCACCGGAATCAGTGAATTCTATTCCATCCGCAGCAGCAAGATTCCGGAGAGATTCAGAACCAGGCTTATCAAGCTGTTCAGTGAGAGAATAGTTGATATTCACTGTTATTTTTACTCCGGATTCAAAAAGAAGCTTTGATAAGGGTTTATAGCATTCATTATCAATCCTGGTAACAACAGATTCTTCCTGTGTGGGAGGCTGATAGAGATGAAGCAGAAGGCTGATGTATTTCAACGGAAACTCCTTTTTAGAAATATTCTGTCTCCGGCAGAAACTCCAAGTATGGAGGATGCTCTCCCACAGCTGACTGCAAGTTCCATGCAACCCTGGCTGCCCGCGAGAAATAGTAATCCCTGCCTGTTGCCATAAGTTCTTGTCCTGGTGACAGGTACAATTCCACCTTCGGGCAGTCTGATTTCAGATGGGTGGAATCCATCTGCATCTGCGGGAGACAGCCAGAGAACAACATTACCGAATCGATCTATATGAGCGACAGTGACATGAAAACCTTCCTCATCTTCTTCCGATAGTCTGATCTCCGATGAAACCAGTATTCCAGGATCAATACTTTCCAGGCTGTTCACCCATCCCGGATTAAAAAGCAACCTTGCTCCAGCAGGCGCAAAAAGATCTCTACCGTGAAATGTCGTGCTGGATTCAGCCGGAGGTCGCTGAAGTTTCCATGCCCTCTTGATTCGAAGCAGACCGAAAAGACCATTATCCGGTCCTACGTAGTAGATCCCATCAACCTCACAGACAACTCCTTGCCGTTCCGTTCCAACACCGGGGTCAACAACGGCTACAACAACTGAACCGGGAGAAATCACATGCCGGGATACATAAAGATGGAAAGCCCCCTCCATCACAGAGCCGGCTTCAATATCATGTGTCAGATCTACAATGGATGTCCCGACAGGAGCAGTGCGTAGAACAGCTGCCTTCATCTGAGCAACGTATGTATCAGATGTTCCGAAATCAGTAAGGAGGAATATCAGTCTCATTATCGGTGTTTTACAACTACAAGAGTCTGATCATCTCCCTGCGGCATTCCCTTCGAATGGGAATTCACTGCTTCAAGAATTCCTCCCGCAATCTGCTGAGCAGAAAGATCTCTGTTCTCCAGAACTACATCTTTCAGTCTGTCAACACCTAATTCAGTATTGAATTTATCCATAGCTTCTGTGATTCCATCAGTATAAAGAACAAGAACATCTCCGGGTTCAAGTTCATCGGTTCCATGTTCGTATTCTACCTTGTTAAAAAGCCCGAGTATGAGTCCACCCCTGTCAAGCCAGGTTGAACTTCCCTCCCTCCTGACCAGAAGAGGAGGATTATGTCCTGCATTCACATAGGTGAGCTTCCCTGAATCAAGATCAAGTACACTGTAGAAAAGGCCTGTCATAATCAGATCACCCTCGCCAAGAATGGAAGACTCGTTTACCTTCTGCATAATTTCACTTATTGAATAAATGTTCTGAACATAGGCTTCAAGATTGCCTTTCAGGCCTGCCATGGTCAGCGCAGCTGGAATTCCCTTCCCCGCAACATCAGCAATGGCTATCCCGAGGTTGCGGCCCGGCAGCTGAAAGAAATCGAAGTAATCCCCGCCAACCTCTCTCGCGGGTCTGTAATAACTCTCGATATCGTATCTCTCAGGATTCGGTGGTTTGTCCGGCAGCAGATCAAGCTGGATTTTTCTGGCCATGCTCAGTTCCTCTGCTATCGCATGACCGGCGGACAATCTGTCCAGCAAAATATCAGGCATTCTTTTTCTGACTTCTTTTGAAGCAAGAAGTTCAGGAGTTTCAGTGACAAACTTTATTACCTCCATACGGACGTTTCTGTCAGGGTCAACAAGCCTTTCTGCCAGTTTTCCTGGAGCATCGCCCTTTGAACTCATTGCCGGATATCTTCTTAAACCTTGAATTGCTTCCAGCCTCACTTCCGAAGCGGGATCATCAAGAGCAGCAAATACAACAGGCAGCAGTTTCCCGGCTGAAAGAAGAACATTCCCCACGAGACCGGAAAGCGTACTCAATCTGACAAATGGATCTTCATCATCAAGAAGGGTGATCAGGACATTGCTCAGATTATCAGTGTCATCGCTCTCGAATTCTCCCAAGGCTGCTCCGGCTGCTGCCCGGACAGCTCTTTTATCATCAGTCGAAAGCTGAACAAGAACCCTTAATGATTTTTCAGTACATTCTCCGAGACGACGTACTGCCCTGACAAGGGACTTACGCACCAGAGGTGATTTGTCAGTCAAAAATACTGAAATGAATTCTTCCTGAATTTCACCCAGATCATGACCGTTCCATAACACGAAAAATGGAAGTAACGCCCGTTTCTCAAATTCACCATCGGCAAGAATCTCTTTAATCAAAGCAGTGGAAGCCTCTGCCAGATCAGTTCGTCCTCTGCATATCAGCTGGCTCAGTGCTTCCCTTCCGTCATAGCGTTCTGACACAAGTACAGTTTTGATTAAGTTGTTTCTGTCTGTTTCATCCATAATGCTGTAGTATCGGAGAACCATGTGTGCAAATGCCCTGCTGTCGCTTACGCGTTCGTGAACAATATCCCAGAGGTTCTTCCTTTCATCCTCATCAAGTGAGGAATAATTCATCAGCATGCAACGGGTTACAGGAAGAATATCTTCTTCGGAAAGGTCGGATAGAAGGGTTTTCCTTACTTCTCTGCTGAAATACCTCAATCTCGCTCCGATTCTCCAGGCAAGTCTTCCCCTTCCTCCATCGGGAAGTCGATCCATCAGCACCCAGAGGAGATCACTGAATTCCTGATTGAACTCTTCAAGTTCTCTGTCAAGCAAGCCTATGATCAGAGGAGGCATTAATACGGAATCGCCACTTTCAAGGACATCATTAAGTATTTCATATTCTCTGCTGGAGAGATCAGGAAATTTGCTGCCCACATAAAATAGCACACTCCGCCGAACTTCATTTGAATCGTCCTCAAGAAGCTCATTGTATATCCTGGAAC
>DAOWJX010000325.1 GCA_030640155.1 Candidatus Aegiribacteria sp.
CCTTGTGGCCAGCGATAACCCTCTGGTCCGAATAAGATGTGACATAAGAAAACCGCGTACAGGGAGACTATGGAGAATCATTGACAGTAGAACTGATCTGGTGGTCTTTCCAGCCCGTTTCATGGTTGAAAGAGAGTATGCCGGAGAACGGGATGGAGCAATCGAAGTTATTCCTCATCCTGTCGATACAGAATTGTTTTTTCCTGCGAAGCATATGGAAACGTTCCCCCGCCTGCTTATCTCGATAGGAAGATTAAGCCCTATGAAAGGCCATAGAACACTGATCCGCGCACTTACACTTCTTCCTGAGGACGTATGCGCTGTTATTATTGGATCTCCATCTCAGCAGTCTCAGGAGGAATTGCTTGCTTTTGCCGGGGATCTGGGTGTTGAAAACAGACTGAGCCTGCCGGGCAGAATAGATGATATCCGGGAAATCCTCTCAAAGGGAGGCATAGGTGTTGTGACCAGCCTAGGAAGTGAAGTAATATCAAGAGCTGGAATGGAAATAATGAGCACTGGCCTGCCGTTGCTTGCCTCATCTACAAACGGCCTTCTTGATCTGGTCATTGATGGTGAAACGGGACTTCTTCATTCTCCAGGCAATTACAGACAGCTTGCAGCACAGGCCGGTTTCCTGTTTGATAATCCAGCCATGGCTTTGAGAATGGGTAGAAGAGCCAGGAATATATGCGTGTCCGTATTCAGTTATCCGGTTATTGGAAAAAAATGGGAAGAAGTTCTCCAGACACTTTTCGGGAAGGAACATCTTTCCGGTTTGCGGGTACCTTAATTAAAAAGGGAGCGAGTAAATATGACAGTACTATTCCTTATCTTAAGTCTTTTTCTTTCTGATCCTGATTCAACTGAAGTTATCTCCATCGGTGAATATCTTCCCAGGTATGTGGAGAATGGAGCTTTCGGTCCTGGAGAAAGGCTTGAATTCAGTGTTGAATATGGCATACTCAAAGCTGGAACAGCGATTCTGGCTGTAACGGGCCCCGAGCAGTACAACGGATTATTAGCTTACAGAATATCAGCGACAGCTCAATCCAACCCAGCGTTCAGTACTTTCTTCGAAGTTAATGATTTAAATGAGGCTTTTCTTGATATTGTCCAATTCCATACACTGAGATTTTTTAAGAATCTTCATGAAGGGGATTTTAAATATCAGGAAGAAGTACTGTTTGATCAGGATGCTGGAATGGTCTACTATCCTGATGAAACAGATTCCTCGCTTATGGCAATGGAGATCCCGGCCCATGCGCTTGACGTTCTGAGCTGTCTGTACTTTGTGCGAACTCTTCCTCTCGAAGTTGGAAACACCTACTATATAGACAGTCATATCGATAACGATAATTATCCTTTGGGAATAGTCGTGCATCAGCATGATCATATCAGGGTTCCGGCTGGTGAGTTCGACTGCATCATGGTTCAGCCTGAACTTCGCTCGCAGGGGATATTTGATCAGCAGGGGGAAATCTGGGTATGGCTTACTGATGATGATCGTCATATGCCTGTTCTCATGCGAAGCGCTATTGTTATTGGAGAAATTGTATGTGTACTTGAGGAATACACTACTGGAACTCCAATTGAGGTAGAAAATCCTGGTTTTCCCGTATATTCCCCGGATATTGAGTGACCTCTTTGAGCGATTTGATAGAACTGGTTGATAACGCGGTCAGGATCCTTCGAAAAGACGGGATACGATTGGAAAGCCGGAGGGATCTGGTCAATGGGATCCAGATCAGATTTGCCGATGGCGCTGACAGCTGCAGATTCAACTTCTATTATTCAAAGAACAAAGGGTTTACAATAATTCCAGCCGGTGGTGACACAGTTCTCATCAAGAGAATTGAGGAGCTGCTCTCAACTGACAAGACACAATTACCGGATGAAACATGGATCGGTACCGATGAGGCTGGAAAAGGTGATTACATGGGACCGCTGACAGTAGCCGCGATGTATGCTGATGACAGTTTAGCAACAGGGTTACAGAATATTGGTGTTACTGATTCCAAGAAACTCAGTGATGAAGTCATAAGGAAATATGCAGGAGAAATACGCAGTATTGCACCGGAATTTTCAACTGTGATCTCAGTAAATCCAACCGAATACAACAGAAGGTTCGTTCAACTGAAAATGTCCGGAAAGAACAGCCTTGATCTCCTGGCTGAATGTCACGCGGAAGCGATATCCCGGCTGTTGAAGAATGTTCGGATGCCAGCCAGAATTATTATCGATAAATTCTGTCCTGAAAAGAGAATCAAGTACCTGCTTCCGTCTGGGGATTACGAACTGGACCTGCGCGTTAGGGGGGAATCCGATCCTGCAGTCGCAGCCGCCTCAATTCTTGCGAGAGATGCGTATCTCGATGGTCTGGAAGCCATTACAGATCGATATAAAATCAGAGCCAGACCGGGCGCAGGGAAGGAAATCGATTCAGTCTGCAGAGAATTCGTAAAGAAGTACGGTTCAGATGTTCTTGACAGAATAACCAAGGTACATTTCAGAAATACACTAAAAATCAATTCACTGTTTCCTGACTGAGCAAGCAAGAAACGTTTCATTCAAGCAATACTTGCATTTGAAAATGTAATCCAGACCACTGGTGATTATCAAGCACAGGTTGTATTGTTAATCATTGTAAGGTGATAACGTACCGATGCAAGTTAAGGAGGCGGCGGCGATGAGAATCTTTTTTGTTGTTATTATTCTTGTTCTTTCGGTTATGGTTAATGCTGGTGATGTCAACGTTCTGTCGAGTTTCAGCAGCCCGGATATGTATACAAACGGTCTCGCCTGGGACGGGACGAACCTCTGGCTTCTTGGCGGATACTACGATGGTTTTTATGAGATCACAACCGGTGGAACAGTATTGAGCCAGTTCAAGCCCAGTGAACCGGGTGGTAAGAATGGACTCGGCGCAACTTTCGATGGAACGAATATATGGGGAATGTTCCTTTTGAATACCGGATCCCCCGGAGACGTATATGAATATACGACTTCCGGTACGTATGTTTCTACTTTCATCTGTCCCGGAACATACAACATCGGGCTGACGTGGGACGGAAGCAATCTGTGGATGTCATGTCGTGGCAATCAGACGATCTACGAGATGAGTACAGGTGGTTC
>DAOWJX010000188.1 GCA_030640155.1 Candidatus Aegiribacteria sp.
CCGCAAGTGACGTCCGATAACATATAGCTGACTCCCCCCAAGATTATTAGACTACGTATTGACCGATACAACACTAATACCCTTAAGAAAGGAGCCAGCTTTGGAATTATATGGGGGAATTGACCTTCATGGCAACAACTCTGTTATCGATCTTCTGAGAAAGGATGATCGTGTTATCTACGATGAACGTTTGCCGAACGACATTTCGGTGATACTTGCTGAACTGGAGCCATACCGGGATCAGATCACCGGGTTGGCGGTTGAGTCAACATACAACTGGTACTGGCTGGTGGACGGACTGATGGATGCAGGATACAGGATGCATCTTGTGAATACGGCTGCTGTAATTCAGTACAGCGGTTTGAAGTATGCAGATGATAATCATGACGCTCGTTGGCTTGCTCATCTTCTTCGACTTGGTATTCTTCCCGAGGGCTACATCTATCCTAAAGAGACTCGTCCATTGCGGGACCTGCTTCGGAAACGGGGCCAGCTTGTGCGTCAGAGGACGATGAATCTCCTGAGTCTTCAGAGCATACTGGCGCGGAGTGCCGGACTGAACGTATCCTGCAATCGGATAAAGAAGATGGAGGAAGAAGATCTTTATGAGTTGCTTCCCGATGCGGATACTGTTCTCGCTGCTATGAGCAATCTTCGAGTATATCGCTGTCTTGATGCCGAAGCTGCCCATCTTGGGAAGGTAGTTCTCTGTCGAGTCAAACTCAGTCCGGAGTACACATTGCTGACTACGGTTCCTGGTATCGGTAAGATCCTTGCGCTTACTATCATGCTTGAAGTAGGCGACATCGGTCGCTTCCGGAAGGCTGGCAACTTCGTATCGTACTGCAGGTGTGTACGCAGTGAGAGAACGAGCAACGGAAAGCGGAAGGGGTCCGGCAACGCGAAGAACGGCAACAGGTACCTTGCCTGGGCTTTTGTCGAGGCGGCAAACTTTGCCATACGTTACAACGACAGGATCAAGGGGTACTATCAGCGCAAAACGTCGAAGACTAAGAGAGTGATCGCACTCAAGGCCGTTGCTCATAAACTCGCCCGGGCATGTTACCATATTCTTACTGACCAGGTGCCGTTCGATGTGGAGAGGGCGTTCGGCCACTGATGTATCAGGGATGGGGTGGCGAGTCTGCATTGGGGTTGGACACAGAGCCATTACGTCCGATTGGCAGCCATCCTGTCCCACCGAATATTAAGAATGTCTGAGAACGGATGCGCCTCCGGCGTGAGCCACAAGGGGTTGGATATTGCAAGCCACAGAGTCTGTTATCTCTCGATACGATTGGACTCGCCGGGGTACCGTAGGTTTACTGGGGCCGGAGCACCGGCCAGGGACCGGGATCGATCATTGATGATCATTGATCCCAATGTCTTGATCCAGATGGGTGACTGGTGCGCATCTCGTGATGTGCAAACCGACCGATCGTAAACGAGGGCGCGCTGAAGCATCAGACAATCGATGAAATTGATAGAAGGGCAGAAATGCAGGACGAGAAAGTCTACCCTCTTGACATCAGTCAGCTAATGGGCGACCCCGTTAGTCGCCGCTTTCTTCTGAAATGCCCCAGCTGACCGTGTTTACACCTACCTGCAACAAGTATCTCAAATTATCCTTTCGAACGGCCGGTGGGAGGAATTTTGCTCCAAACGGCGCCAGGCAGAGAAGTTCTGCGGGGTTCGGAAGTTCATCAACCTCCAGGTCTATGTGAGGTATTGGTACCGGATCAACCGGATATTCAGCCATTCTCGACAGGAGCAGTTCTCTGAGCTGATCCCATTTCATGCCCTCACAGCTGAATCCGGCTGCCATTTTGTGCCCTCCAGCGTTGGTGAACACATCTCCCATGCTCACGAGAAAACCGGCCATGTCCCAATCCCCGAATGAACGGGCTTCTCCAACGAGTTTTCCACCCTCCCGCAGGGATACTATCAGTGTTCCTCTTTGAGTCACTCTGCTTAATTTGCTGGCGAGAGTCCCCCCCATGCCATCAGGGATTTCATCCATGTATACAAGCGTCATTCCGTATGCGGATGCCTGGTCATCCCTGTTTTTAAGAGCCTGTGAGAATATGTCTGAAAGCTGATAAGCTCTGTGCCGGCTTTCCTTTTTCATGAGTTTCCAGATAGACTTGCAGCTTTTATAGTCTTCATCCATCATGAAATCAAGCATGATTGCGATTCCTGAGCCCTTCCCTTTTCCAACAGTTGAAGTAATCTCGTGCCTGATCATGGATCCCGTCCATGCCGATTCTCTTGCGGGCCACTTTTCGGCAAGCAACTTCATGCCGCCTTTGAGCATATCAATATCGATCTTTCCGAATTCCTCAAGGAGATACCGGTTCCAGCCCAGCAGAGGTACCCTGTCTGAGACAGTTCCGAGAGCGACAGCTGTCAGAAGTCCAGGCTCGTTTTCCCACTCGGGGTAGATTGATATCAGGGCAGCGTAAAGGACTCCGCAGCCGGCCAGATAAGTGGCGGGGGGTCCGGTCCTCTGTGGATTGATCATTCCATGGGCTTCAGGCAGAGGAGGGTTGAGCATGTGATGGTCGGTAATAACAACCCTTGCTCCCTGATTCAGAGCCCACCGGACTCCTGCAAAAGAAGAACATCCGTAATCAACTGTAAGCAGCAGATCACCTGACAGAAGAGACCCTTCCATCAGCCTGGGAATAAGACCGTAATCATCTGTCGAACGTTCAGGCATGATTGGAATGACTTCAAAACCCTCTCCCTCAAGAATTCTGATTCCAACGTAGAGCCCGGTAATACCATCCATATCATCGTGCCCGTAGAGGACAATCTTACCTCCACGATCTTTCAGATCATTGAGTTCACTGCGGAGAATATCAATATCGGGAATCCCGTCCGACCATTCCGGTTTACCGGGTAGCCACTCTTTAATGGGATCGGGTGATTCGGGAAAGCGACGGAGGAGAATAGAGTATGCCAGAGGTGTAACCTTACACCTGCCCCGTTGCGTGTCGGGACCTTCTTCAATGGAACGCATCTGTTCTCTCCAACAGCCTGAATTATATCGGTATGACCGACTCATTAAAAATACAACATCATAGCCTTATCCCTGAAAGCTGCTTTGTCAACCTTATTAAGAATACGATAATGACATCACGGCACAGGCTGAAATTATTGATCTTCTCCGTTGAATACTATGAGCTTTCCAGTACAGCACGAAGAATACCGGTCAACTTGCGGATATAGATCGGTACTTCTACCGGGACTATTTTTGTCTATTATCATAATGCGCCTTTAAACATTAGATTCGCGAACCCGGCGTAATACTTTTGTGGTTCAACGATTCCTTTTCCAACTCGCTCTTGTCAGATACTGTTAACATTTGCGAACACAATAGAGGGAATTCCGGAATGGATTTACCAATTCCCAAACGCCGCACTTGAAACCTGTCGAATATATTCGTAAACTCAGTGTATGAAGATTCACTCAGCACTCTGCAGATTTGTCACCGTTTTCCTTCTGCTGCTCTCCGCATCCCCCGCTAAAACAGCCTTTGAACCCGTTTCGGAATCTCCATGGCTTCAGGGAGGAATAGCCTCCAGCCTCTTCCCAAGAACACCACTGGTCATAATGGTTAACCCGGCCTGTCTCGGGCTTCTTGAAGGGCACGGAGTCGCAGCTTCAGCATCACGACCCTTTGGATTGCACGGTCTTGAACGAACGGCAATAGCCGGAGACTGGATGTTCAGAAGATTCGCTCTGGGCGCTGCTCTCTCTCTATCGGGCGATGGAAGCTATACCGAGGGAACCGCTGTCGCCGCGGCTGCTTTACGAATCATGAACGGAGTCGTTCTCGGTGCGGATATCTCTATCAGGAATCTCCAGATAAGCGGTTACGGCAGGGCAACAGGGGTCTCGGCGGACATCGGCGCGGTCTGGTCTCCAATTGAAGGTGTTTACTTTACAGCACTTTTCCGGAGTGTTATTAGAAGTGATCTCGGCGATTCCGGCGATCCGTCTTCCCCCCGATCACTTGAGCTCGGTCTCGGCGTCGTCCCGGTAGACAGAGTATCCCTGTCCATAGGAGCCGGCAGGCAGGAAGGTCTCGATACCGAATTCAGTTTTCATACCGCTTTTTCTCCCACGTCGGGTATCAGCCTCGGGGCAGGAATGATTACGAATCCCGCGAGATTCTGGGCAGCTCTGTCCATTTCGGTATCCCTGATCAATGTGGAATACGGTTACGGAGAGCATTCTACTCTCCCTGGAACCCATTCGGTTGCCCTGTGCTGGGGGAACTGCGCATCCGATCCACCCGCTCTGAACTTTTCCGACAGCGAGGAGGAATCGGAGGTTTCTGCACCGGAATTCCCCCTGAATGTCAACACGGCAACCGAGGAGGATCTTTTGTTGATTCCCGGGATAGGACCGGGCCGGGCTTCAGCGATATCCGCATGGATGCGGCAGAACGGACCAGTCTCCTCAATAGATGAACTTGATGATATTCCCGGCGTAGGCCCTTCACTCATGGAAGTGTTCAGAGAATTTCTGGTGGCTGAATGAAAAAATATCCAATACTTATTCTGCTCCTTGTTCTGTACGGCAGTGTTTCCGCTTTTGAAGGAGATGTAAGGGTTCGGCTTCAACGAAGGTTCCCGGCATGCCGCGGTACTATCGAGAATTACTACGCGGGTGACGAGTTCGGCTTCTATGACAGATTCAGATTCCGCAGCGGCACGATGCGCTTCTCGCTTCTTCTTGATAAGGCAAGAGGAGAGGAATGGGTTGATATCATTTCCGGAGGTGTCATGTGGACTCCTCCGAAATGTAACTTTCACTCAGTCTCGGCCGGCTGGCTCAAGGTTGATCTGGGAAGCGGGATGGTTATTTCCTGCCCCGGCAGCTGGTCAGACATAAATGAACTGGCTCTCTACAAACCGCCGGGTATAAGGAACCGTATCGAACCCGCAACATCCGCGTGGGGCTGCAGGGGCGATCCGCTGATCGGAGCCGGAGCCATAGCACGGTTCGGAGATCTCGACGTGTCATTCCTCGCGGCTTATTCCGCATTGGACTCCATTGGTGACGGACACCACAGAACGGCATCGGAAATCGCAGGGAAAGCCGCCATCCGGGAAACCCTCGGAGCCATTCGAGTTGGAGGTGAGGAGTGGGGGATTACACTTGCCGGAGCTGCTGAGCATGACAGTGACGAACGGTACTGGGTCCGCATGGGAACCGACTGGAATCTTGATTTCAGCACTTTCCGATTCACAGGAGAAACAGCCGCGGGAGTGGATTCCGGAGGAGTATCAGCGGCGTTCTGGGCAGCGCCCTCACAGAGTTTCGGTAACTTCAGACACATGCTTACGCTGCTGCGGAACCCATCGGATTTCCCTGATGCCAGGACATCACCCCCGATAGGCCGCGAATGTGATATAGGCTTCTGTTACGGTTTCAGATGGAATGTTTTCTCAAGAACCGTTCTGAAAGCGGGTGCCGGAACATATTTCAATAACGATGAGCATCTTCTTCGCGGTTCAGCCCTGGTTCAATACAGATTCCCCTGGAACATGGAAACTACTGCAGGTGTTCGGACAAGAACAGAGACTGCGGAATCAAGCTGGAGAGCGTGGAC
>DAOWJX010000203.1 GCA_030640155.1 Candidatus Aegiribacteria sp.
AAGCATCAGACAATCGATGAAATTGATAGAAGGGCAGAAATGCAGGACGAGAAAGTCTACCCTCTTGACATCAGTCAGCTAATGGGCGACCCCATGCTATATTCCGGTTTTAATCCTGCCCCATGTGATGTGATCAAGAGGATTCGAAGTGTAACCTAACTCAATATCGTCGATGTACCAGTAATGGGCATCAGATGCAATTATATGGAATGCGAACTGAACTGTTTTGCCAGACCATGAAGCATCAAGAGTTTCAGTCTGCTCATACCATTCAAAACCGGTATATGTACCAGCATCATTTTCGCTCCAGAGTACTATCCAGTTGCCTCCGTTGACATCTCTGACTTCTGTGAACGCATCTCCATTATCCACCTGTACAAAGTAGATATAACTGCCGCTCCACCACCAGGTGAAATCGAATTCATCTGCTTCAGGCAGGGTAAATTCAGGTGTGATAGCTCGAGTATCATGCGGCCAGGGTGATTGATAATTGTACTGCAGGCTGAAGTCAACGGTGTGAGCCTGGAATTCATTGTCATAGAGAGCCCAGTTGGCTGTACCGGTTATGGTCCAGTCACTGATGTTTCCATCTTCAAAGCCATCCGTCCAGATTGTCTCGGCGAATGAAAGTGAGGTGTATACAACCAGGAAAGTCAATACAAACTTATTCCGCATGCTTTACTCCTCAGTGACTGTGCCATTGCATATCGTTTATTCTGTGGTTGTCTGCTGAAATTCACTGAACAGGTCTGGGAACAGTAGTTCTCTGTCAGAAATGATAATACCTCAGACAATTCTCCACTGTCAACAGCATTGCAACCCTGTTTGTTCCCATGTTGTAAACAGGACATTGAGCAATATTTGCAGATACTGACCGATTCTCTTTATAATTCGCTGATTAATAAAGGTTACTGTAATATCTGGCTTTCTTTCTGAAAGGGTGATTCATGTCTGCAGTATGGTTTATTCCGGTTTTGCTTGTTGCGCTGACGGGTGCTGTTCCTGACAATATGGGTTTTGAGATTATGGATGATGAAGGCCTGATGCCTCTGAACTGGATCCTTGAGGGTCAGGGTTACTCCGGGTACAGCGATTCAGTGGTGGTATTCAGCGGGGATCGTTCCTTCAGGCTTGAATACATAGAGCCGGGTAGCTACTACGGTTATGTTTCACAGTACATTCCTTTCGCTTACCAGGGAGAATCAATCACAATGAGCGGTTACCTGCGCTCAAGGGACATGGGGGATGAGTCTTATGCTGGTTTGTCCCTGGATTTGTACGATACTCAGGGCGATGCAGTGTGTACGGAGTACATGTATCTGGAAGAGTTGCAATCTGATACAGACTGGCAACGATTTGAGATAACAATGGAAAACAGCATCTTTGGAGACACACTGGAGCTGGGTGTGTATCTCATGGGACCTGGTACGATATGGGTAGATGGCCTGGAACTGCTACTGGACGGGGAGTCTGTTTCGGAGGCAGTGGAGCGTGGTCTGCCCGGTGCGCAACTGGATCATGAATTCGACTCCGGGTCCGGCCTTGAATTCGAAGAAGTTGATGATTTTCAGATTGAGTCGCTGGTGCTGCTGGGAAAGGTGTGGGCCTTTCTGAAGTACCACCATCCGCAGATAGGCAGGGGAGATGTCAACTGGGATTACTCCCTTATGCGAATACTGCCTTCTGTACTTGAGGCATCAACGGAGTCAGAGCGGCAGCAGACGCTCCTGGATCTTGTGAACAGTCTTGAACCGGTTATTGCGGCAGAATGCTATATGCCCGCACCGGAGGAGATTCGTCTGAGTCCTGACCTGAGCTGGATTGACGATCCTGAAGTCGGTACTTCCCTTGCCTCTGCCCTCTGGACTGTTTACGAGGGACGTTTCCAGGGAACTCACTACTATGTAAGAGGAACACCGTATTCCACCTTCAGCGAATGTGAATACGAGGAAATGGACATACCGGATACAGGATTCCGGCTGCTTGCTCTGTACAGATACTGGGGGATTATAGAGTACTTCTTCCCGTACCGCTACGCCATCGATGAAGACTGGCATGATGTACTCCGGACTTACATTCCTGTGTTAACAGCCGCTGATACTCCGCTTTC
Source organism: Candidatus Aegiribacteria sp. (assembly GCA_030640155.1). Taxonomy (GTDB): domain Bacteria; phylum Fermentibacterota; class Fermentibacteria; order Fermentibacterales; family JCC-6; genus Aegiribacteria. Next base: position 2,111 of record DAOWJX010000203.1, read on the forward strand.
CTACCAGCTTGCCCTGCAGAAGCTCATTGTCTCCATCGGTGATTCCCACGCGAGCATCTGGAATGAACCTGACGCTTTGCGGGATTTCTACGGTAACCTCTACGCTCCACTCTGGCTCGCGTATGTGGAAGACCAGTGGGTCGTTGACGAATACATTCATGAGTCCGCTTCTACTTCCGGAATTGAGCTGGGCGATGTAATCGTTGCTGTTGACGGTCACCCTCTTGCTGACAGAACAGAAGAGCTGTACCAGTATGCAAATGGATCAATAGAGAGTTCGCTCTACGAAATACTCGGCCGCAAAATGCTCAGGGGAAACACGGAGACCGTTGCTCTTACTATCCAGAGGGGCGATGACACTCAGGTTGTGACGATACCCAGGATGGAGAAGGAAGAACTGGACTGGGAACTGATAAACCAGCCTGCAGCAGGTGATGGTTCGTATACCCTTCTGGATGACGAAACTGGATATATCTACCCCGCTTTGCTCTCAAGAGATGAGGTGGAAGAGATGAAAGAGGAACTTCGTCATTCGGATGGCCTGGTACTGGACCTTCGGGATTACCCCGGGGGGTTCGTGATATATGCTGTGGCTGATTTCATCCTGCCTGAAAAGACAGTGTTTACTCATATGACCTTCCCCGATCACAGTAATCCGGGTACTTTCACATGGGGAGAACCTCTTCATGCAGGCGGAGACGATTCTTCTACTTACGAAGGCAGAGTGGCAATTCTGATTGATGAGGGATCCATCAGTAGCGCAGAGTTCCACGCTATGGCCTGGAGACTTGCACCCCGGGCACGGGTATTCGGCAGCCCCACTGCGGGAGCGGATGGCAATATAACGCGTGTCTCTCTGCCGGGTGGCGTAAACACAATCTTCACAGGACTCGGAGTCTACAATCCCGATAGAAGCGAGACTCAGAGGGTAGGGATTATTCCTGATGTTGAAGTGAAACCAACCATTGAGGGATTGCAGGCAGGCAGGGATGAGGTGCTTGAAGCCGCTCTTGAATGGCTGCATTCAGCGGAATCCAATCAGCCGGTAAACACAGAAGCAGACCGGGTCAAAGCCATGAAACTCTATTCTATGGCCCTCAGGCTGGAAGAACAACGGGACTACGAGACCGCCATGGAATACTATCGGCAATCACTGGCGCTTCATGAAGATGAAACCGTCAGAGCAGCTTATTTCAACTTGCTGGCAACCATAGGACCAATGTAAGTACATCATCTGCAATAATGTACTGAGAAGATCCCGATGTTTACCATACGGTTAAATATCTTGTCTGAAATGATGAAATCATGGGTAAGTGCCGCAAGTGACGACCCCATGTTCTAATCTATCAGAACAACTCTCCTGGATGAAGTGAAACCATCCGAATTAATGGTAATTATGTATGTCCCTGAGGGTTTGTCAGCGGAGTCCCAGCTGAAAGTCCCATTATCTGCAGAAGAGGATCTGTACACCTGGCGGCCGGTAAGGTCGAAAATGCGAAGAGTCGCAGATTCTGCAAGGCCTTCGACCGAGATGCTGAGCCTCTCCGAGAATGGGTTGGGGAACACCCTGAGATAGCATTCAAGCGGCGGGGCAGACGAGTCTCCGATGGATGTCAGCGAGTCTCTGGGCACGAATTCCAGCTCCGGATACTCGGTGTCGGTTCCTTCCTCCAGCCATGCTATCCAGTAGCCATCCTCGACGCTGCAGACAGCAATGTCACCCTCTAATACAAGACCTGTGCCGGCGCGGACAATATGGTCGAAGTCATTCCAGACATTCAGGAAATGCCTGCACCTTATTTCGTCGTTCCGGTACCAGGCAAGTAGCAGCCCCTCGTCGTCAGGATTGCATGACATGGCGCAGGGATTGCTGTTGTCGGGATAAGCCCATGAGTAAGCTTCCGTGGAGACCGGTTCAGGCTCTGAACAGTTGTAGCTGGAGAAGCGATCGGTACCCCATTCGTCCGCCCAGAGGAGCAGTCCTCTGTCGGAGCAGCTGCCCATAGCCATAACACAGGGGTCACAGGGGAGAGTATCAGGGGTTGATGTCAGCGTATCGCAGAGAAGGTAAACAGGGTCTATTGGCGGGTTGTGTGAAAAGGTCATGAGCGTTGTGTATGCAGGGTAACCCCAGCCGCCGCCTATGATCCTGTCCGTGGCGAATATGGCTCGACTGTCCTGGCAGGTAACCGGTCCAACCATCCTGTTGAAGAAAAATTCCGATCCGTCTTCCAGAGGGTATGGTGTTTCCTCGTAGAGGAGCGTGCCAAGATCTATCTGACCGGAATTGATGCTGTAATCCTGCATGAACCAGTAGAAGTCGGTTCCGCTGCTTAGACAAGTGTAATAAAATCCTGCGATAAGGCCGTCATACAGAGGATGATGATGCCTGATGAGACCGTACTGCGCGTACTCCGTATATATTCCTTCGAAAGACACCTGGTCCTGCGGATCAAGAAGAATGAAATTCAGAGAATAGAGAGTATCGTTAGAGAAGGTGCCCAGGGATGTGATCAGCATTACGTTCGGTGTGTCAGTATCATCCAGGCAGGTGGCTACAGAAGCCATTGTACAATTGTGGTATGTTGCCTCGGCGACAGGGGTGGTTCCCTCATACCTTGCTACACTTGCATCGCCGGAGCCATCTATCCAGCTCACATAGAGATAGTCATTTCCCATGAAGTTCAGAGGAGCTATGTCGACATTAGCCGCACAAACCCCAACCAGAAGGATGGTCACCAACCACTTGATCATGTTAATTCTCCTAACTGCCCCATACAACGCTGATTATTTCTATCTACAATATGTCCGGAAGAACAATTCAACATATTCTGCCCTGTCGGATTTCCTTCCTTAACTGACAATACTAACGGTAATCAGGTCCGGTCAATGTTCTTTATCCTGTTTTGAGGAGAGTATACCTATATTTATCAGGATACGTATAATTACTCCTATATTACGCTATTGTGAAAGTATCGCAAGTAACGTCCGGTACCGAATGGATTGAAATGGTTAAACAGGCAGAATCACAGCGCTATATAAAATTACTGCGATATACTATTTACTTTTTCATAATTTCAGGTTTGATAGCAGGATTCTTAATGGGCGTTATAAGAAAAACCGCAAGCCCGGAAGTTAAAGCAATCATTGAGTTGGTCTTTATTATTTTTGAGAATGGGATTCGATCGGTAACCACGATTATCGGATTTTATTTGACTATCAAATTTGTTAAAATCTCAAAAGGAAGGATATCTAAATTCAGGCTGATAAGTTTTGCCAGTTTCTCCATTTCATTCATATTCTTATATCTGATCCTGCCATTCATTCTGCGATTTACGGATTTCTATGTTGCCCTGATGCCTTTCCCATGGGCATCTCTGCCATTTCAAGCACCGATTACAGGTGCTCACCTGACTGTTTCCCTGACTAAAATTCTGGACTGGAACGGCGTTGTTATTACACTCTGGGTATTCTACATATACCAACTAATCGTATTGATCGGGACAATATTCTTAGGAAGACGCTGGCATTGCAGTATGCTATGCACATTTGTCGGTGCTCATGCAGAGGCATTTGGCGAAGCATTGCCCTTAATCCCTCATAATAAACAACGTCCTCGATCCAAGGTGATTCGTCCAAGGATACGGACAATTCTCTTTCTGTTTCAAATTCTAATGATCATCATCTGTCTGGCCCTTATGGTTACCTGGGGAATATTTTTCTTCACTGGGGCTGTGACTATTCCCGTGAGGATATTAATTAATATTGAGAGAATTAAATACCTGGTCTTTGAATTATACCTGATGATATTTTTCATGCTGTTTTTAGGAGCAAGATCTTATTGTTATTACTGCCCGGCCGGGACTCTGCTTGGTGTTATTGGAAGAATCGTAGGACAGCAAATCACAACGGGACTTACGAAATGCAACAGCTGTGGATTATGTAATGACGTATGCAAGATGTCGATTGATATCATGAACAAGGCAAAGACCGGTGAGCCGGTAAAAACTATAAATTGTGTGGGGTGTGGAGTCTGTGTTGAAACCTGCCCAACCGGTAACTTGCAGTTTACTACGATCTTCTTAACAAAATATCACAGCAGAAAAGCAAGGTCTTTACTCAAAACAGATTGTCGACAGAAAACTTGATTTGATATCACCGGCCGATGACTGATACCGATCCGGGCAAGCCTTCCGATTCAGCAACCGCTGCCGGATTACCCGGTACGAAAAGCTTCATTGAGAATGGGTTCCCTGAAGATAGACCGAAGTGAAGGTATCCGCCGTTCTGGCTTGTCGTACCGCTTCCACCTTCAACCTGCCTGAGGTATATGATTCCATCCTGTTCCAGCTCAACGGTACATCCGATACCTGATTGATTTACACCTTCCGGTGGATCAACCTTGATGATTGCACCGTAGCCGCTTTCCGTGACGTTTCTCAGGAGTATCGGGCCATCTCCGGAACCGACTATCAGATCTAGTTTACCGTCAAGGTCGAAATCCGCTGTTGCCGCACCCCAGCCGTTGAATACTCTGGCACCTGCGAGCCATGTTACGTCCTTGAAGGTCCCGTCGCCCTGATTCAGATAGAGAAAACTCCGCCTGTCAGAATATATTGAGGTAATAAAGAGATCAAGCCATCCGTCGTTGTTGAAATCACCCCATACAGGGTTTGAATGTGTTTCTTCGAATACGATCCCCGCATTCCCTCTTTTATCAGTGAAGAGATTATCTTCGTTGACAAGCAGCTCGCTTCTGTCGGAAAAAACTATATATCTTGGATGAGCAAGGTTTGCCGAGAATAGATCCCAGTCTCCATCACGATCGAAATCTCCCCACGCACTGCCGATAGTGTGTCCCCACCAGCCATCTGTATCCG
>DAOWJX010000246.1 GCA_030640155.1 Candidatus Aegiribacteria sp.
AATGTTGGAGTGGAGAAATCAAAGGGTCCTGCGGTTATTCAGGAAGTACATGAAATGCTGGCTGTTTCGAAGTTGAATTTTCAGGGATATATCGAAGGCGATGGGATACTAAAAGGAGAAGCTGACGTTGTAGTCTGCGATGGGTTTGTCGGTAATGTTCTCCTGAAAACCTTTGAGTCCATTGCCGACCTTGTTGGCGGATCTCTTTACCTGGAAATGAAACGTCACTGGGCCTCAAGAGCCGGTTACCTTCTTATGCGGCATTCCTTTTCAAAACTCTGGGAGAGATTGGACTCCGCGGAATACGGCGGGGCTCCCCTCCTTGGCCTTAATGGAGTATCAATTGTTGCTCATGGAAGCAGTAATTCAAAGGCAATAAAGAACGCCATTGTTGCTTCCTGCGATTTTTATCGAAGTGGGGTTAAAGAACGGATTCAACAGGAGATCAAAGATACGATGTTGTGAGATTGGAGACATAGTGAGTAGGAAAGCCTATATCGTTGGAACAGGTCATAAAGTCCCTGATGGAGTGCTGACAAATGCCGATCTTGAGAAGATCGTTGATACTACAGATGAATGGATAACAACCAGAACCGGGATAAAGGAACGAAGAAAAACAGATGACGATACCGCTACTTCGGACCTTGTCGCAGTTGCTGTTGAAAGAGCCATGGAGGATGCCGGCTGGAACCCTGAGGATGTACAGGGTATTATCGTGGGTACGGTAACACCGGATTATTACTTCCCATCAACTGCCGCTCTCGTGGCTGACAGGCTTGGTTTCAGCACAGTACCGGCCTACGATTTTGAAGCAGGGTGCACCGCTTTTATCTATGGTCTTGTGCAGGCGAAAGCATTAATCGAATCCGGAATGATGGACAGGATTATAGTGGTTGGTGCAGACTGTCTGACAAAGATAACCAACTGGACCGACCGTACCAGCTGTATCCTCTTTGGAGACGGAGCCGGAGCAGTAGCCGTGTCATCGGAAGGACCAGGCGGAAGACTGGGGGGATGGCACTGGGGCAGTGACGGTTCTCTAGGTAAGCATCTCATTCAACCCGGGGGTGGAGCCAGAAAACCCGCTTCTCACGAGACGGTTGATCTTATTGAACACACGATTCACATGGACGGTTCCAGAATATTCAAGCATGCAGTAAGGGCTATGCGTGATTCATGCATGAAAGCGCTTGAAAAGGATGGCACGGAGAAGAAGGATGTTGATCTTCTCATTTCGCATCAGGCGAACCTCAGGATTATAGACGCAACGGCAAGAGCTCTTGAACTTAGACCTGAACAGGTGTACATAAATATCCAGAAGTACGGTAACACTTCCGCAGCTTCCATCCCAATGGCGCTTGATGAAGCGATGAGAGATGGAACTATCAGCACTCCTAACACGGTTGTACTTGCCGCTTTCGGCGCTGGGCTGACCTGGGGTGGAATGATATTGCACTGGGACGAATGAGGGGGGTGACAGTGAACAGATTGGCTGTTGTAACAGGTGCCGCCAGAGGGATAGGTTTTTCGATTTCTGAGAAGCTTATTAACTCCGGATGGTCAGTAGCGGGCTGTGATGTGCTTGAGGACGATTTGAATAAAAAAGCCGAGCAGCTTGGAGATCATTTCAGCGCCTGGGTACTCGATATCACAGATGAGGATGCGGTAAATGAAACCGCAGGCAGGATCGAGAAAGAACTTGGCCCTGTATTCGGCCTTGTGAACAATGCTGGAATCACACGTGATGGTCTCATTATGCGAATGAAAAAAACTGACTGGGATGCCGTTCTGAATGTGAATCTAACAGGTGCTTTTCTTATGTGCAGGGCCTTTTCCCGTGGAATGCTGCGCCAGAAAGCGGGATCGATTGTTAATATTTCTTCTATCGTTGCATTACTGGGAGTCGCGGGACAGGCGAATTACGCATCTACCAAAGCAGGACTGATCGGCCTGACGAGAGCTTTATGCCGCGAGTTCGCGGCACGGAATATCCGCGTAAATGCGATTGCTCCAGGATTCATCGAGACGGAAATGACTAGCGAGCTTTCGGATGAGGTCCGAGAAGACTATTCCAGCAGGGTTCCTTTGAAGAGAATGGGATTGCCAGGCAATGTTGCGGATGCGGTGCATTTTCTTCTTGATGACGTTTCCGCATATATTACCGGGGTAGTACTTCCGGTAGATGGTGGATTGACAACCTGAGAAAGGACAAAATATGTCACTTGAAAACCGTGTAGCTGAAATCATAATTGACAAGCTTGGTGTAAAACCTGAGCAGGTAACAGCGGAAGCCCAGTTTGATACGGACCTCGGTGCCGACTCCATCGATCAGTACGAACTTATTATGGGATTCGAAGACGCTTTCGGACTCAGGATCGATGAAGATGAAGCGACCAAGCTTACTACGGTTGGCAAGGTAGTAGATTACCTCAAGGAAAAGGGTCTCGATTAAAGAGTCTGTTTTTTATTCGTATGGTGCGCACCGCAGTAAAGCGTTTTGCTGCGGTGCGGTACTGTAAAAGACTGATTCTGTTCCGGATGATATAAGAACAGGGGACGAATTCTATGGGAAAACGTATTGTAGTCACTGGTGTCGGTATTATCAGTCCTATTGGGAATACGGCTTCTGAGAGCTGGGAGAATGCCGTAGCCGGCCGTAGCGGGGTCAGAAGAATGACCATCGTTGATCCGGAAGAGTTTTCCAGCCAGATCGCTGGAGAAGTGAAGGATTTCGATCCTCTTGATTATTTCGACCGTAAACTTGCAAAAAGAACAGACAGGTATACCCAGTTCTCCATGATTGCGTCCAGAGAAGCATACGGTGATTCCGGTCTTGAAGGAAATATCAGTCCTGAAAGACTCGGTGTAATTATCGGTTCAGGTATAGGTGGGATAACTACACTTGAAAAAGAGCACAAGGTTGCTCTGGAACGTGGTGTGCGTCGAATCAGCCCGTTCTTCTGTCCGATGATGATCAGCAATATCGCAGCCGGAAGAGTAGGCATCGATATAGGCGCTAAAGGGTTGAATTTTGCCACGGTAACAGCCTGTGCATCCAGCGGACACGCTATTGCGATCGCCACAGATATGATCAGACTCGGCAGGGCTGACGCGATACTTGCGGGAGGATCGGAAGCCCCAATGACTCTTACCGGAGTAGGTGGATTCTGTGCTCTCAAAGCGCTTTCAACCCGGAATGATGATCCCGAAACCGCGTCAAGACCGTTTGATCGGGATAGAGACGGATTCGTAATCGCTGAGGGCGGCGCTGTAGTGATGCTTGAAAAGCTGGAGTATGCTTTAAAAAGAGGGGCTCATATTTACGCTGAAGTTATCGGGTCCGGAATGACCTGTGACGCCTTCCATATAACAGCTCCTTCGGATGGGGCTGAAGGTTCAGCCAGAGCAATGAAACTCGCCATGGAAGATGCCGGGATAGAACCTGAACAGGTTGATTACATCAATGCCCATGGAACATCCACAGTGCTTAATGACATTAACGAGACAATAGCGATAAAAACGGCTCTTGGTGAGGAAAAAGCCAGAAGATCAATGGTTTCTTCAACTAAATCAGTTACCGGCCACATGCTTGGCGCTGCCGGTGCTGTAGAGGCAATATTTACGTCCCTTGCTCTAGAGAAAGGGATTGTACCTCCCACCGCGACTCTGATGAATCCTGATGAAGGATGTGATCTGGACTATGTACCGGGCAGAGCCAGAGAAGCCGAATTGACATATGCGCTTTCCAATTCACTTGGTTTTGGTGGACATAATGTCACGATTGCTCTGAAGAAGTACACGGGGAAATAATCAGATGACCGGGAATCCGGTATCTGAGGTGGAGAAAACTCTGGGATACAGGTTCAGAAATCCGGACCTTCTTGAAAAAGCACTTACACACAGTTCCTGTACCGAAAGCAGTAGCTCCGGATATAATTATGAAAGACTGGAGTTTCTTGGTGATGCTGTACTTGAACTGGTAACCAGAGAGTACCTTATGACTGAATATCCTCAGGAACCGGAGGGATATCTGACCCGGAGGAAAATCAAAATTGTCATGAAACAGAATCTTGCCAGACAAGGACGCAGGCTCGGATTAAATAATTTTGTGCAGGTTGGAAATGGATTCGACGCATCTGAAGGAGCAATCGATACTATTGCAGCAGATGTTCTGGAGGCCATTATCGGGGCAATCTACCTGGATTCTGGTCTGGGAGCAGCGGAAGAATTTCTACAGAGGGAGATTCTACAGGGATCTTCGGATATCGATCCCTTGCCTGACGCAAGAAGTGCTCTGCAGGAGTACTGCCAGGCAAAAGGGCTGACGCTCCCTGAATACAGACTGGTTTCCAGTACAGGACCGGATCATAATCCAGTGTTTGCTATTTCAGTCATAATTGACGGAAAAGAGGTTGGCACGGGTATTGGCCGAACGCGTAAAGCAGCCCGTGAAGCGGCAGCTGCCAGAGCACTTGATAATTTTGAGAGGATGGTTTAAAGTGAATTATTACCTTTCTGAGGAACTGAATGATATTAAAGAAATTTGTGCCGGGATTGCTGAAAAGCACATCATTCCAGTCAGAGCCCTGCTTGATGAGGAGAATCGCTTTCCAAGGGAGATAGTGAATGCCATGTCTGACGCTGGTCTGCATGGTATCTACATTTCTGAAGAATACGGCGGTTCTGCCGAAATGTTCGGTGGCGGTTCAATGGCGTTATGCATTGCTACAGAGGAACTCAGCAAAGCATGTGGCGGTATTGCTCTGTCTTTTGCGGCTAATGCGCTTGGCGCGATGCCGATTATGATTTTCTGTTCCGAAGAACAGAAGAAGAAATACCTTCCCGATCTGGCATCGGGAGCGAAACTTGCCGCATTTGCTCTTACCGAATCGGATGCCGGCAGTGACGCTGGTGGAGTGAGGACAAAGGCAATTAAAGATGGTGATCACTACGTTCTCAACGGAACAAAACAGTGGATTACCAATGGTGGTGAGGCGCAGATCTATACTGTAATTGCTCTGACCGACTCTTCAAGAGGAGCCAGAGGGCTATCCGCCTTCATCGTAGAGGATGGAACACCAGGTTTTTCCTACGGCAAGAAGGAAGATAAGATGGGTATCAGGGCTTCCGCAACACGGGAACTGATATTCGAAGATTGCAGGATTCCCGCGGAGAATCTCATAGCAAAAGAGGGTTACGGTTTCATCGTAGCCATGAAGACTCTCAACAGGTCGCGCCCCGGTGTTGCTGCACAGGCAATCGGCATAGCTCAGGGAGCTCTTGATGAAGCCGCGAGATACGCTTCCGAGAGAAAACAGTTCGGTCAGCGGATTGATTCATTCCAGGGAATACAGTTCATGCTCGCCGACATGGACACACAGATTGAAGCGGCAAGAGCACTCACGTACAGCGTCGCAAGAATGATCGATGCAGGAGAAAAGAAGTATGACAAGGAATCTGCAATGGCAAAAGTATTCGCCAGCGATGTCGCGATGAAAGTCACTACTGACGCTGTGCAGATTCTTGGCGGATATGGTTATATGAAGGAGTATCCTGTTGAAAAGATGATGCGCGACGCGAAGATCACTCAGATATACGAAGGTACAAATCAGATTCAACGTAGCGTGATTGCTTCCGCGCTTATCAAGGAAACAGCCGCCAGGAGGAAATAGTCATGCGGATTGTTGTGGCGGTAAAACAGGTTCCGGACACTGCTGAAGTGCGGATAGACGAAGAGCGGGGAACTCTCATCCGTGAGGGAATTCCCTCGATCCTTAACCCCTTCGATACATACGCTCTCGAAGAAGCTCTTAAATGGAGGGATGAACTGGGCGGAACCGTAATCGTCGTTTCAATGGGTCCTCCACAGGCGGAAGCGGTGCTTCGCGAATCGGTTTCCATGGGAGCTGATGAAGCAGTACTTCTTTCGGACAGAGCATTCGCGGGAGCTGATACGTGGGCAACCAGCCATACTCTGGCTACGGCTGTGGAGAAGATGGGTAACATTGATATCGTATTGACCGGCAAACAGGCTATTGACGGTGATACCGCTCAGACCGGTCCCAGCATCGCAGCATCACTGGACTGGCCTCAAATAACTTTCGTAGGGAACGTCCGAGAGCTTACAGGGAAACACATCATAGCTGAACGGTATGTTGAGGGTGGCAGTGAAGTGATCAAGTCGTCACTTCCCGTTGTCGTTACCGTTCTTAAAGACGCGAATACCCCGAGGCTTCCATCACTCAAAGGAAAAATGAGAGCGAGAAAAATAGAGATTCCAGTATGGGGAAAAGATGATCTTGAACTCTCTGAGGGAGAGGTGGGGCTCGATGGTTCACCTACCAGAGTCGTGAGCATAGCAACTCCGGAAACTTTCACCGATGGACAGATACATCATGGAGAACCTGAAGAACTGGCAAAACTCATGGCTGACAGCCTCCTCGGAACGGAGGATTCCTGATGGCAAGTATAGAAGTACGTAAGGAAACCTGCGTGGGGTGCGGAGTATGTGTACCGGCCTGTCCCTTCGGAGCCATCTCCATGGTGGATGATCTTGCCGTTATCAGTGATGATTGCACACTCTGCGGTGCCTGTGAGTCTTCCTGTTCTTTTGGAGCTATTATCATTCGCACAGGTGAAACAGACGGCACCTGTATCAGCGATTACTCCGGGGTAATGGTCATTGCCGAACAACGCGACGGTATCGTTGATCACAGCACTTTTGAACTCCTTGGCGAAGCGAAAAGACTTGCCGAGGTAGACGGAAGTGTTGTATCAGCCGCTCTGCTCACTGAAGAGGGCGGCGTATGGCCGGAGAAGCTTATTCAATATGGTGCTGACAGAGTATATATCGCTGAAGATCCAGCGCTGAGACATTTCAGGACAGAACCCTTTTCGCGCACGGTTGAGAAACTGATTAAACAGAAGAAGCCGGCTATAGTCCTTGCCGCGGCAACAACCACAGGTCGGGATCTCATGCCGAGGATCGCGAAGAATCTCAATACAGGACTTACAGCTGACTGTACTGAACTTGCGATTGATCCGGAAACAGGCGGCCTACTTCAGACAAGACCTGCCTTTGGCGGGAATATTCTGGCTACAATAGTCTGCTCTGATACCAGGCCCCAGATGGCAACTGTCAGGCCAAGAGTCATGAAAGCCCTTGAGCCCGATGGAAGCCGCAATGGAGAAATCGAGAAAATCGAGCTGGCTCCCGAAGACCTGGCAAGTAGAACCGAAGTACTTGAGTTCAATTCTCTGGATGAAGGGGAAGTCGATATCACAGAGGCTTTGATAATAGTATCAGGTGGAAGAGGGATAAAGAGCTCGGAGAACTTCGCTCTCCTGGAGGAACTTGCTGACCTTCTGGATGGCAGCATAGGCGCGAGCCGGGCGGCAATCGATGCCGGATGGATTTCCTATCCTCATCAAGTTGGTCAGACAGGCAAAACCGTGCAGCCGAAAACCTATATTGCCTGTGGAATATCCGGCGCAGTCCAGCACAGGGTCGGCATGCAATCCTCCGACCGGATCTTTGCCGTCAACAAGGACGCTACCGCGCCGATCTTCGAGTTCTGTGACGAAGGTTATGTTGGTGATCTCTTCGAGATCATCCCGCTGCTTATCAAGGAGATCAAGCGCAGGAGAAAGTAGTCCGCCGTTCAGGAAAGTGCTGAGTTCCATTGCGTGAAGTCAGATCAATCAAACAAATGGAAACAGTGGTAATATGCAGAAAGACAACAGCGGAACAGCACTTATGGAGAACACTGATTATTACCGTTTGACTCCGCGGGAAACCCTTGAAAACCTTGGGTCTTCCGAAAAGGGGCTATCCAGAAAGACCGCTGAGAAGATACGTTCTCGGGTGGGTTCCAACGAAATTGTTGCAGATGTAACTGTTCCAAAATGGATGGTTTTTCTGAAGCAGTTCCGGGACCTGCTGGTTCTTGTACTTATAGCGGCGGGAATCATTTCAATTGCCATAGGCAGTTACCGGGACGGCGCTGTAATGTTCGTAATAGTCATTATTAACGCAGTTATCGGTTTCATTCAGGAGTACAAGGCTGCGAAGATACTGGAGCGGCTGAAGGAGCTCATCAAATCCCCCGCCAGAGTAATGGTTGACGGGGAGCTTACGGAGATAGCCCAGGGTATGCTTGTACCCGGAGATATAGTTGAAGTTGAGGCAGGAGATAAAATTCCCGCCGATATCAGGCTTCTTGAATCGTTCGACTTCCGGACGGTCGAATTTTCACTTACAGGTGAATCCATGCCCCAGGAGAAGCATACAAACGCTATCAGAGACAAATGCATAATATCTGATCAGGAAAACATGGCATTCATGGGTACAACGGTGGCTACGGGCAGTGCAAAAGGGATTGTTGTCAGAACAGGTATGACTACCGAAATGGGCAAGATAGCAAGCATGACCCTCGAAACGGCTACTGTTAAATCCCCGATGCAGAAAGAACTGGGGATCCTGGCAAAATGGCTGACCTTAATAGTCGTATTTCTCAGCATCGGGCTCTTCGGAGTGGCTCTCTGGCAGGGATTTCCGGTTTTGACAAGTATGATACTTGCCCTTGGTGTTGCTGTCGCTTCCGTTCCACAGGCACTTCCCGCCCAGGTAACCGTTGCTCTTACCGCTGCAAGCAAAAGGCTTGCTGAGCGAAAAGCAGTCGTGAAAAGTCTTCCGTCTATTGAAACTCTTGGTTCAACCACAGTTATCTGTACTGACAAAACGGGTACCCTTACTAAAAACGAAATGACCGTAACAAAGGTCTGGTTCGATCGCAGTGAATACGAATTTACCGGAATAGGATACAAGCCTGAGGGCTCCATACTGGATTCGGATGGCAACCCTCTGACCGAAGAAAAGATTGATGAAATAGAGATATTGATGGATGCCGCAACTATGGCATCCAATGCTGAAATACACGCGCCTGATGAAGAACATCAAAGCTGGTATCCTGTTGGAGATCCGACTGAAGCCGCACTTGTAACCATGTCTACCAAACTGGGAACCAGAAGTCCCACTGAGGATGAGGAAAATCCGGAACTTCATGAATTCCCCTTCGATTCCGAAAGAAAGAGGATGAGTTCCGTTCGGAAGTTCGGCGACAGGATTGAACTGGCCATGAAGGGCGCAACGGACAGTGTTCTCGCCATTTCGAAGTACATTTACAGGAACGGGAAAGCCGTACCTATTACCGCTGAGGACAGAGAACGGATAAGGGCTGTTAACGAGGAGTATTCCAACCAGGCACTAAGGGTATTGGCCATCGCTTTCCGCCCTCTCGAGTTGAATGGAAGTGATTACGTACTGGAAGAGATTGAGAAAGATGTCGTCTTCCTTGGCCTTGTGGGAATGACCGATCCCCCCAAAGAGGGAGTAAGAGAGGCTATAGCCGCGTGTCGTGAGGCCAGAGTAAGAATAGTAATCATGACCGGAGACCATGCGATAACCGCAAAGGCGGTTGGCAGGGAGATCGGCTTGTGCCAGTCGGGGGAACCCCCCGTTTACACAGGTGAACAGCTGGAAGATATGGACGATGAGGAAT
>DAOWJX010000344.1 GCA_030640155.1 Candidatus Aegiribacteria sp.
ACTTTGGCTCCAGGCGCGCATCTGTATGCAGCTGTCATAAGTATCTGTCCTATCGCGCCGAAGATACCGATGCATATCAGGAGAATGAGTGAGCGGGAATCCGGTATTACTCCGTTTCGGATAACAGAAGGCAGAAAGACCAGCGACATAAGCAGTGAGAACCAGAATACGATTATCAGAGGTCTGTCTGTTTTGCGCAGAGCCCTTACTGCGGTATAGGCGCTTCCAGCGAATACTGCTGAGAGAAGGGCAAGACCTGCTGGAAGAGTGAACGGAATTATCCCGGGTCGAAGTATTACCGTGACTCCCGCAAATCCAAGAAGAAGTGCGACGATCTGTGCTTTTCTCAGTCTCTCCTTCAGGAACCACCAGGTAAAAATCAGGACAAAGAAAGGGCTCAGCCTGTTAATTGTTACGGCTTCGGCAAGAGGCATACTTTCAACAGCCATGAAGTAAGTAAGCATCCCGGCAATTCCGAAAATTGACCTTGCTCCCAGCATTCTGGGACTTCCCGGTTTCAACGGGATTCTCCTGATCACCAGTATTAAAAGAGTAATGATTGCTGAAATCGATGCTCTCGCAAAGAGCTTCTGCGAAACGGAAACACCCGCTTCAGCGGGGATCGCCTTTACACACACGGGAACCAGTGAGAGAAACAGAGTGGCAACTATCATGTAGAATGCCGCTCTCATGCCCGAAGTCAGGTCCATCAGTGTATTCTGATCAGTTCGTATTTCATTGAGCCCATTCCTAATGAATTCGCGATTGAGAGCTGAAGTTCGTCATCTATATCAGGGCGGTATGCTTTGAATTTATCGTCTCCCGCATCAGCTTTCCCTGCAACCGGTGAATTTGCGGCTGAAGGGGCAGAGGTGACAAGATCCAGCGAAGCCTTATCCAGCGCAACAGGATCGATGGAAGCCAGGATGCCTATGTCATCGACCAGGGGAGGATGTATGTCATGCATGCAGTCGCAATCCGGAACCACTGCTGTGACGAAATTCACGTACAGAACAGGATTCGCGGTTTTCGCGACAATTGACGCGTATTCAACCATTCTTCTCATGAAGACATTCATCTCCTGATTCCAGCTGACTCTGATGGCGCCTTCCGGACACCGCCCGAGACACTCTCCGCAACCGGTGCAGGAATTTTCATTGATCTTCGCGAATGTCTTTATTGTAATAGCATCTGAAGGGCAATTAGCCGAACATATTCCGCATGCGGTACAACTATCTCCTTTGATATTCGGTTTTACTGAAGAATGCTGATACAGTTTTCCGGCTCTGGATGCACATCCCATTCCAAGGTTCTTTATCGCTCCTCCGAATCCGGTAAGGAGATGACCTTTGAAATGGCTAATTACAATCATGGCATCAGCGCTGCAGATTATTGAGGCGAGATGAGCTGCAGATGAATCGAATTCACCGGGCATCTCAATAAGAATTTCATTTTCCCCGTGCAGACCGTCAGCAACGATGAATGGTGGTGTGTCCGGAATGCAGAATCCGTGTTCTGCGGCAAGACGTATATAATCCGGAGCCGACATTCGGAGGCCAGGGTAAAGTACGGTGGTGTCAGTGAGGAATATCCGGTCTGCAGGAAAACCCAGGGCGTTGATGATTTCATTTACATTTTCCGCGCTCACATATGATGTATTTCCCGCTTCGCCGGGGTGAATTTTCACTGCAACAAGATCCGTTGATTTCAATTTCGCGGCGGTTCCCAGATTTTCCAGCAGCTTTTTGAAAGCTCCGGGAAGATCTGCACTCGCAGCTGGCAGGAAGAAAACCTGTGGCATGTTAACCTCCTTTAACAGGATTCAATCTATTCATCATCCTTGCTTGCGGAATATACGCTGTTTATAGATTAGGGTATGAATTACCTGAAATGGGTCGAAATCGAGGAGTCAGCTCCTGACTGGAATTTGCGCCAGTTGAGGGCATGTTCGGAAGATGAACAGAATTTCCCGGTCTGCGCCGTCGTTAAAGCCAACGCATACGGACATGGCGTTCGGGAGATTATCAGTTTGCTTCCGTCTGCTGCGTGGTTCGCCGTGAATTCTCTTGATGAAGGGCTCGAACTCAGACATTGCGGAATTGAGCGTCCAGTCCTTATACTGGGTTATGTACTGCTCGATAGACTTGCTGAAGCGATTGAAGCTGATCTCCGACTGACAGTCTACAATACCGAGACGCTGGAGAAACTGAAGGAGGCAGCAAGTCCGAAAAAGCCTGCAAGAATCCATATCAAGATTGAAACCGGCACAAACAGACAGGGAATACTGCCGGAGAACCTGCCTGAATTTCTCAGTTGTGCGGCTCTGATTCCCGGAATAAAGATAGAAGGTCTGTCAACGCATTTTGCCAATATTGAAGATACTCTGAATCATGAGTATGCAGAGACGCAGCTTCACCGATTCGAAGAAGTTCTAAGGTTAATCGGAGATGCGGGTGTTCATCCTGAAGTGATTCATACTGCATGTACAGCAGCTGCGATCCTATTCCCTGAGACTCACTTCAACATGTTGAGGACTGGAATCGGTTTATACGGTTTATGGCCTTCAAGAGAAACATATCTTTCCGCCCAGACTGCCGGAAGACCTGTTCCGGATCTTAAACCTGTTCTCTCATGGAAGACGAAAATTGCTCAGATAAAGATAATTCCGTCAGGAAGCTTCGTAGGATATGGATGTACATTCAGGACGAATAGAAAGACAAGGCTTGGAGTGCTGCCGGTAGGTTACGCGGATGGTTACGACAGAGGGTGCGGAAACTCCGCTCATGTACTGATCAGGGGGAAACGCGCTCCGCTGCTTGGAAGAGTGTGCATGAATCTTTTAATGGTTGACCTTACCGATATTCCCCAGTCCCGCCTGGAGGATGAGGTTGTACTTCTCGGAAAAGATGGAGATGAGATTATCTCCGCTGAGATGATGGCGGAATGGGCAGGTACAATTAATTACGAAATTGTTACCAGGATCAGCCCGTTCATGCCCAGAGTGATAAAGAGAGGAAAAGAAAGTGTACATTGACGTGATAGGTGTTGATGGGTCAAAACAGTATGGATGCTGTCTCTGTTCAATGCTTCTTGGCGAGTCGGTTCTGCTTGATGCAGGATCGGCGTCCATGCTTTCGGGAATACAACAGGATAACGTTGAAATGGTTCTTCTTACCCATGCTCACCTTGATCATGTACTTGAACTGGGTTTCATGATTGATGCTACCGTTTCCCGCAGAGACGAACCTCTGAGGGTTATGGGAAGCAAAGCCTGTCTTGATGTAGTCAAAAAACACTATATGAACGATCTGCTGTGGCCGGATTTCAGCAGAATCAAAACCTCCCGTGGACCCGCTCTTGTCTATGAAGCAATGAAGGACAGGGAATGGTTTGAGCTTCCGGGGGGAATCAAAGCCTGGTCGGAACCGGTTTGCCATAGCGCCGGCGCCAGGGGATTCCTGTTCCGATCCAGTACTGGTTCCATCCTGCATACAGGTGATACGGGGCCGACAGAGACACTCTGGAAAAGAGGAGCAGAGCTTGGTGATCTTTCAATGGTTATTGCGGAAGTTTCATTTCCGGACAATCAGACCGATATAGCTATTGCCAGTAATCATCTTACACCGGCTCTTCTGGAGAACGAACTGAAGAAACTGAACAAGCCTGATGTGCCCGTGTATACGTTTCATCTAAAGCCATGGCTGAGACATGAAATCGAGCGGGATCTTGCACGGAGATTCCGTGACAGAGTCGTAGTGCTCCGCCGGGGCGACAGACTGGAATTCTGACAGGATTAGTCCGCATATTTCACCAGGTTGCGTAACGAAACGGTGTAGAAGCGCTTGCATACAAGGCATGCGAAT
>DAOWJX010000197.1 GCA_030640155.1 Candidatus Aegiribacteria sp.
CCGACTGGGGAAACGAGTTTTACCTGCATACGGACATTGACTATTACGGTAATCCTTCTAATCTGACTCTCCAACATGTAATTCTGAAAAATACCGTGAGTGGATCTTTTACTGGTGCCATTTCCGTGTATTCCGCAGATATCAACGGAGACGGCTACATGGATATCCTCTGAGCTGCAGCATTTGATGACGACATCATCTGGTGGGAGAATCAGGATGGTTCAGGCACCAGCTGGACAGAGTATATAGTGGATGGGGATTTTGATTATGCCTACTCCGTGCATTCCGCGGATATCAACGGAGACGGCTACATGGATGTGCTCGGAGTGGCCGTTATTGGTGACGACATCACATGGTGGGATCTGACAGCGTATCCTTCCGACGGTTCACTGGAATCCAGCGTGCTGGATGTCCAGGAGAGCCCCGACTGGGAGACAATAGACTGGACCTGTTCAGAACCAACCTGTACAAGTGTATCTTTCCAGGTAAGGGCTTCCGATAATTCCTCTAGCATGGGAACGTGGTCGGATTTACTGACATTACCCGGCAGCCTGAACGGAATCCTGAATGACAGCGACAGTCTTTTTCAGTACAGGGTCATACTGACCACAACCGATTCGCATTCGACACCTGTGCTTGACAATGTGACGGTTACATGGAATCTCACCGGCATAGAAGGTGGATCAGGCAATGAAAATTTCGCACTGTACGGAGCAGTGCCAAATCCCTCGATCAACGGTGCAACTCTGGTCTTCTCGCTGCCTGTGGACTCGAGGGCGGAGCTGACCGTATACGACCTGACCGGGCGCGTGGTCACAACAATTAGTGGCAATTACGAGTCGGGAGTACATGAGGTGATACTGGATAACCTGGCTTGCGGAATGTACATGGTCCGGATGACCTCTGAAGAATTCACGGCGACACAGCGCTTCATGGTGATCGAGTAATACTGACATATTGCTGGTTCTCTTCTGAATGGAATGTTGTATGAAGCGAGCGGTTGCAGCATCGGCAGTGATGAACTCCTTGATTATAAGATTTCCAATCTCTATGATCGTATCAGCACCATGGAATTTTGATTATAAATACGAATTTCTAAAAATGAGATATGTCTTTTAGCGCTCAGGAGGGTTCAGATGCAAAGATATGGATGTTTCGAAATAAGAACCACCTGCAGCAGCTGCGGTCAATCCATTCCGATTAACGGCCCTAGTCTACATCTGTTCTGTACAGCCTGCCTCGAGGAAATGACGCTTTCACCGGATATAATAGCTGACTTTCTCAACGATTTCGAAGAGGAGTATGAAGGTTTGAGCGAGGGGCAGGGTCGGGGGGGAACCCTCATGTCCGGAAGCGGAACCTTCAAATACAGCTACTGGAGACTGGAACCCCGTTGTTCTTCCTGTAAAAAGCCTCTTTCAATTCCGGAGGTTCAGGGTAACTCCATTGTAAGATGCAGTGAATGCAATGCTTCGTATTATGTCTTTTCAATCCCTGAATGGCTTCAGAAACTTGTACCCTCCGCCAGGTTCTGCTGTGCACCGCAGCCACTATCCATCGAAAATGAAGATAGTGGCATGGTGATTGATGAGGATTCGGCAAAGCCGGTAGTAATGTCCTGTCCCCAGTGTGCGGGAGTGCTATCCGTTTCAGCGCGAAGCGAAAGGATAATGGAATGCGGCTACTGCAATTCGGAGGTTTACGTCCCCGATGCTATCTGGAAAAGACTTCATCCGGTAAGAAAAACCGAGGAGTGGTTCGTCTGCTTTGAAGGCAGGAACATAAAACAGCTCCAGGCGGAAAGACGGATCAGGGATATTGAAGAGGAAAAGAAAGAGCTGAGAAAATGGCGTTTGAAAAATGCTCCGAAAAAGACGAGAAGAAAATTCAGGTCCGTCTTGAGGATTCTGGGAGTATTTATTGCTCTGTCTATAGCTATGAGTGTTCTAATTACTCTGACTGGAGGCGATCAGCAGGATGTTTCCGAATTGTATTCCAGATTCGCTCCATTCTTAATAATACCAATAGCAATTGGTATTCCCATCTGGTTAGCTTTCAAAGGGATATTTTCATCCCGGATAGGTAAAGGAAGGGAATGCAAGCAGGCACTGGCCCGGCTTGCCGAAAAGCACAGCTGGAAGCATGAAGGAGCGGAATATAAAAGTAGTCTGGGTTATATCAACGCTAAGTACCGCGGAACGGATATTGAAATAGACCCACGTGATGATTATGCCATAGAAGTTGATATCGACGATTCTCCATTCTACATTAAGACCGAACCACCGGGCTGGCCGCATGATGGTGTTCAGAGATTTACCACAGGTGACAGCAGGTTCGATAGCCTGTTTCCAATCCGTTACGCAACCCCTGAGCTTGCAGAGAGAATTGAAAAATCGGTTGATGAGGCAAAGGTAGTCCTGGCACCGGTATACTGGTTCCTTGACCGATGGCAGCAGAAGCTTGGCAGATTTAAAATTGATTGGTGCGATGCCGCAGTGCACCTGATTCCAGGTCATGTAGAGATGCTGGATAGCGGCAACAAGTACCTGCTTGCGGAAGATATCGAACCGCTGCTGGAGGATATGGTTGTTCTTGCTGCAGGCATCGATGCCATCGCTTCAGGAAGAGAACCGGAACTTCCATAATCATCCTTTGAGATGACCTGTCAAATCAATCGAATAAGCAGGTGATATTTGCAGGCTGAGGTCAGGGCATTGCGCTCTCTATATCAGAAAGAGTTCCTGAAATATCTGAAAGCTCTTCTGACACATCGTCTATGTATTCAGCTATTTCCCTGAGGTAATAACTGTCTCCAAAGCTGCTTGAGCTGTCCCATTCAGCATATGCCGCTCCGGGTGATATCAGATATCCCACAAGGAATACTACAGCCAGGGCAACAAGAACCACGCCTACAGCAAAGGCTTTCTCGAAACCGTTATCGAATGTTACATCAACCTTCAT
Source organism: Candidatus Aegiribacteria sp. (assembly GCA_030640155.1). Lineage (GTDB taxonomy): Bacteria > Fermentibacterota > Fermentibacteria > Fermentibacterales > JCC-6 > Aegiribacteria. Next base: position 2,962 of record DAOWJX010000197.1, read on the forward strand.
CTCCATACGTCCTTTCATAGTAGAAGTAATGCTGCTGGAATAAACTTCCTGTGGAACTCTTCAGATTCAGTTCACTCTATTGATAATGATGGATGGCCTGTAAGTGTTAGCTGTTCATTCCCACCGGAAGAAACGAGCTGAGACCAGGATCCCGCAAATGAGAACTCCAGTCAGGACTGCAAGCTGAATCGGATAATCCCACAGATGCCCTCCAAGCCAGAGACCCTGCAGGAGTTTTATCACATGCGTCAGAGGTAACACTTGCGCGAATGTCTGAAGAAATGGCGGAAGCATATGGAACGGTAGAGCAGCACCGGTCAGAAACAGCATCGGGAAGTAGATGATGTTTGCCATCATGACC
>DAOWJX010000026.1 GCA_030640155.1 Candidatus Aegiribacteria sp.
CTTTGCCTCAGGGAGAGCGGCAATCATTTCATCCAGCACGTTGTCCTGGTAGATCCCTATTACTCCGAGTCTCCAGCCGGTTGCTCCGAAGTATTTGGAGTAGGAGTAGACAAGGATGGTGTTCCTCGGGGCGATAGCGATCAGAGACTTGAATCCGTTGACGAAGGTGGCGTAAACATCGTCGGTGAGAATAATAAGATCCTTCCTCTCCGTTTTAACCAGATTCGCCAGTTTATCCAGGGATTTCCTGGCTATACTTACTGATGAGGGATTGGAAGGATTCACCAGAAAAAAGGCCTTTATCGAGGGGTCAGCAAGTTTGTCAATCTCTGAATCCGGATACTGCCAGTTGTTCTCCTCGTCCTGTTCGATATTTACCTCTACGAGCTGATAATCGTTTAGCTGAGGTATCTCCAGATAGGGTGTAAAGATAGGTGTTCCCAGCCCTATCCTGTCTCCCGGACGGATCAGATCATTTTCCTTCAGAGTATTGAAGATGTAAGTCATTGCAGCTGTTCCACCTTCGGTAACGAAAAGATCCATTGTACCCTTTGGAGGGTTATTGTCGCACATTGTCATATTAAGGTAAGCCCGTACTATCTCCTGCGTATTCTTAAGGACCCGGTCCGGAGTTGGGTAATGATCACCGAGAATGGCATCCACCATCTCACTTATGAAGGAGTCGCCGTTCAAGCCGAGTTTTACGGTTGCCAGTTCATATGCGTTTGACAGAAAGTCTGCGCCCTTATGCTCGGCATGAATGCGGCAGAACTCCATGAAACGCTTTCCCATACCTTTAGAGTCAGGAGCGCCTGAAAGCCCCGGGCGGCTCATAACAAGGTGAGATTCCTCAAGAGCAAAGAATCCAAGAAGAAAGAATGCTTCCCTCGGGTTGACCGCAACCCAGTTCGGGTTTCCGCGCCCGGCGTTAAGCATCATTTTGATCTGTGGATTCTGCGCCATCGAGATAAGTTTGTCCTTTAGTTCGAAGGGGCTCAGATCCTCATACTTTTTCTCTCTGTCCGCTCTATCCATAATTTTCTCCTCATCTGGCTATTAAAGGAGCTCAATTCAGTTTTTTCGAAACACATCAACCTTATTCGCTTAAATTCCTTCACATCAGCTGACCGGAATGGCGAAGAAGGTTATTCCAAGAAGAATAAGCGCAACCATTATCATCCAGACCTTTCGGAATGTTCCCTTAGCGACAGTGACAGCCACAAAACACTGGATCATGTAATAGAAAGCGAATGCCCTTGAAGCCAGAGCAACTATCTGGAACGTGCCGGCTATCCAGGTCAGCACGAGGGCTCCGACTCCGATGACCAGATATGCGACTTTCCTGTTGATCTTCTGCTGAGATGCTTCCACTATGTTGCCTTCGCATCCGAGGGTGTCGGCAACGGCAGCGCTGAACTGACTGAGTACAGCGGCTGCAACCAGTGGGATGGGCAGCAGGAAGAAAACTTTACCGGCAAGGGATATGAGGGCATCGTCTCTGGGCGGTCCTGTCAGGTAAGACATAAGGGGTGTCGCAACTGCGATGAAGGCAATGTATACACATGCCGCGATTATCTGGGAAAGGCGGCATGATTTTATTCTTGTTGCAGTATCGTATTCCTGTCCCAGATATCTTGAGGTCTCGAATCCCTGTACGCATATCAGGATGCCTCCGAGGATGGCCAGCATGTGCCAGAAGTTGTGGTCCGGGTAGTCAGGAAAGTCGAGACCTGTCCCCAAAGCCCGAACAATATCATGAGAACCGAAACTTATTATAACAACTGCTATTATTCCCATTGTTGCCCAGAGAGCCCATGATTCAAGCTTCTGAAGTGTTTCGAGACCTTTCGTGAATCCCACAAAGCTGATGAAGAGTATTACCACAGAAGTGATCAGCTTCGCTTCGAATGCGCCGCCTGCTCCTATACCGCCGATAATGAACGCGCTGAGAATTCTGAGGTAAAGAGTGACTGAAATAACGTATGCCAGTACGAGCGACAGGTCTGAAACCCTCTCAAGGTCACGTGTGGTCTTCCTTGCTTTCCCGGATTCAATTACCGGTTCGACGTTGGCGATGTTGAATCGAATAACCGATCCTACCAGAAACGCGAATCCGCAAACCCCTGCCATTGCCGGCAGGGAGTACGGACCTGTCGCTCCTGCAAGAATAGGTACTATGACAAGGAAGCCGCTGCCGAAGATTGACGCCAGCGGTGTGGCCGTTGCGCTCAGGAGTTTTCCGGTCTTCATTACACCTCCTCAAGTATGGTCAGTGCTCTGCGGTGTTTTTTCTCGGAGGATGCTACATCTTACTAAATCCGTAGAGTGATGCAAAGAGGGGAAATGCTCTGCAGTCCGGATCTATCGAATGATCATAAAATCCGCCTGATCAGCGTCCCATGGTTCTTCTTCTCCGACTATCTTCACCGTAAGGTATGTAACTCCCGATTCCAGTTGATCCGGGATGCCGGAGTGGTAATCACTGTGGAAACTGCCGCATATGAAAAGGCAGCTATGTCCGGTTATTGATGAAGCCATGACAGCATCTTTGAGAAGCTGTGCTCTGTACATGTTTGAAGGATCCATGGGCATGCTTTGCATCTGGCTGCTGATTGCTTCCATTGTGGTCATGAATCGTTCTCTGTAAAATTCATTCGTGGAATCGACATTTATGCTGAGAAAGACATCTCCACCCTCGATATTCGACAGGCCTTCCCAGCCGTTCCTTGCAACCGCTGCCGCAAAGCGTCTGGGTACATTCGCAGCTATGACGCTGTAGCCGTTCTCAGCCGCATACTCAACAAGCGGATGGTAATCTTCGATATAATTTCCCCAGGGTCTGCTTACCTCAAGGAACTCCTCCAGAATGAGGTTCCCAGCAAGGTAATCTGCAAGCGCTTCCTGCACATCAGTTTCAAACATCTCCAGCGCCAGAACACGATTGAAGGAAGCCATGGTCATCCAGAGGAAAAGCTCCCATTGATGAGCGAGGCTGTCATCATGCTTTTCACCTACGAAAACGACGGACGCCTCTTCAAGCATCAGAATCATTTCGCGGGCAGTTAATATTTCTTCTCCGTGGTGGATCACTCCAGGTGGAGGAGTGAGCGCCAGAAGCACTGACAATATGAGTATCATTATTCCTGCATATCCTTTCCTGAAAAGGAGGATTCATTAATCCTCAGTTTCAAAAAGCTCTTTGATCCAGTATCCGTTGAGTGTATCTAACATGGACACTACTGCGAAACATAATGAATTCATGAGTGCTGCCTAACCAATTATCATATCCTTTAATCTTCCTATGAGATTACTCTGACCAGACTATGCATGGAGAAGTGATTTTGCTTATCTTCTTTTAGCACAGTTTATCCAGCATGAAATATCAGTTCAGCGCGACAGGATCGTAATGAATAAGCTGGGAAGAGTTTCCTCAGAAACTTAACCTGGTGATACCGGGAAGAGCAGGGAGGAAAAGGATGAAGAATCATGAATTGATTCGTACATTTCTGATGGTTGCAGTATTGGGAATTGGAATGATCTCAGCATGCGGAGGAACTTCTTCATCATCAACCAGCGAGCATATGGAGCAGGGAATCGAATTCGCCAGTCAGGGAGAACTGGACAGGGCCGCTACAGAGTTTCTTGAAGTCCTCAGACTTGATCCGGAACATGCAGAAGCACATGGTCGTCTTGGATATGTCTACTCACAGCAGGATCGGATGGACGATGCGATTGGAGAATACGAAGAAGCTGTCCGGATCGATCCCGATAATGCTCATGTACACAATGCACTGGGAAGCATACACAGCGATAGAAACAACTATGATGAAGCGATTGCCGAGTTTGAGGAGACAATAAGAATCGATCCGGATTATGCGGAAGCTCACTATAATCTGGGAGTTATCTATGCGGCGCAGGATCGCCTGAATGAAGCTGTTTCCAAATACGAAGAAGCAATAAGAATAGATTCTGATTACGCGGAAGCCTACTACAATCTTGGTGCTGCCTATTCCCGGCAGGGTCGATATGATGAAGCCGGCATCGAGTGGGAGGAAGCCATAAGGATCGATCCCGAGTATGCGGAGGCTCATTATAACCTGGGGATAATCTATGCAGGTCAGGGACTGATCGATAAAGCTATCACCGAGATGGAAACTTATCTGCAGCTCGAGCCTGACGCTCCGAACAGTGCAGCGGTGGAAGAGGCACTCGTTCAACTCAGAGCGTAC
>DAOWJX010000312.1 GCA_030640155.1 Candidatus Aegiribacteria sp.
ATCGCGGCGATTCTGACTATTGTCGGTTATTCCATCAATGACACTATCGTTGTCTTTGACAGAATCAGGGAGGACAGACGTCTGAGAAAAGGCAAGAATCTTGCCGAGACGGTGAATATCAGTATCAACGAGGTTCTGAGCAGAACAGTTATCACATCAGTGACCACATTCATGGCAGCCTTAATACTCTTCATAATCTCAGGCGGAGTATTATCACAATTCTCGTTAACTCTGATGATCGGAATAGTTGTGGGAACCTACTCGTCGATATTCATAGCCAGCCCGATACTGGTAGACTGGCATGCAAAGCTGAAGAAGTAACAGGTATTATCTAAACACTGGGCGGGAATTATTCCCGCCCAGTTCCTCACCGGCCGGATCGTATCGGAATTTCATTTAACTCGGTGTTCAGACATACACACTCAGAACAGGCTCACTACAGGAAGTAATCATTATATAGATTCAGCCTCACCATTTTCAACCATATATTCAGGATAGAGCATTTTCAAGCATTCCGGGCATAAGGCATGGCTGAACAGAGCTTCCGAATGTTCGGAAATATACGATTCGATCTGTTTCCAGTATCCATTGTCATCACGGATCTTCTTGCATGACGCACAGATGGGAAGAAGACCACTAAGATGTTTCACCTGGGCAAGGGCGTTTTTCAGGTCCTCATTAGCCTTTGACAATTCGACGTTCCTGAGCTTGTAGATCTCCTTTTCCTTATCCTTCTTCTCAGTTTCGTACTGTATCTGCAACTCGTTGATTTTACTGCTGTTCTTTTCAGTGAATATTTCGTCATTCAACGCCTTGAATTTTTTGTAGTATTCAAGCGCCTGCCTGAAATCCCCCTTCTGTTCCAGAATGGTTGAAAATGTCTCGCAACAGTCTCTTCTCATGTCAGGAACCCCGAGCTCTTCTGCCAGGAGAAGCCCTTTCTCTGCATATTCACAAGCCTCAGGAAAGCGACCAACTGTTACATATATCCGACCTATGTTAAGGAGAGAATCAGCAGCTTCATGTCTGTCTCCGGCTTCCTCCTCCATCTCAAGTGCTCTGGAGAAGTATTCCAGTGACTTGTCATATTCCTTGAGATCCTTTAATACATGGCCGATATTGTTCAGAGAGTGAGCTATTCTCCATCCTTCTCCAAGTTGTTCTCTTATATCAAGTACTCTCCGGTGGTATTCCAAAGCCTTCTCATATTCACCTGTAATTTGATAGATGCATCCGGCATTGTTTAGTGAATTGGCAAGACTGTGTCTGTTATCGAGTTCTTCCTGTATTCTGATAGATCTGTTGTAGTAATCAAGTGCTTTCTCACTATTACCGATTTCATAGTATATAATTCCGACATTATTGTAAAGCATGCCGATACTACGTTTTTTGCCTGTATTCTCAAGAATTCTGAGAGCTTTCAGGTAATATTCAAGAGCCCTGTCATACTTCGTCATCCTCCAGTATGCAACACCAATTGAATTGAATGCGGAAACCCTTTCTGAGTCACTATTCATTCCAACGGCGATATTGAGCTGCATGAGAGCATAGTCCAGAGCAGCCTTACATTCTCCCACGCACTGGTTGGCCCAGCTGAGCTCTCTCAGGATAATTGATTCCAGTTTTTTATCTTCAACACTTCTCAGCAGTTCAAGTCCCTGTTTACCGAATTCGATAGTTCTATGAGGATCGATACTCTTGAAAGCAACACATATATCCGCGAGAATCCTTATACGCTCCAGTCCCTCTGTTCCCGGAAGCATTCTCTTGAGAGTCTCCGGATCTTTTCTGTCAGTCGAATCGGTCATGTCAACTTCTCATGAGGAGGATAACGGCTTCAGCTCCACCGAGAATTCTGCTGGAACCAAACGACAGTGTCCCACCGTGCAGATCGATAATTCTCTTGGCAATTGCAAGCCCGAGACCGGTTCCACTGCTGGCATGATCTTTTACGAAGGGTTCTCCCAGCCGATCGATGACTTCAGGGCTGTAGCCCTGACCATCATCTGCAACAGAGACCAGGACTGAGTGTTCTTTATCGTTAATGGCGATAGTGATAATCACCTTCGAGCCGGCATGTTTAACGGCATTACGTATCAGGTTACCAATGGTTCGCGCAAGCAGTGATCGGTCACCGATGCAGGTTCCACTGCCTTCCAGCTGAAGTTCTATTTCATCCCTTGCCCAGGATTCAGCCTGAATAAGCCCGCTGCATATCTCCTCAAGATCAACTTCCTCCTTCAGGATTTCAACTTTCCTTTTCAGCTTATTAAAAGCAAGAAGCTCTGTGACAAGAAGATCCAGAGAGATTAAATCCTTATCCATCCTGTCGATCATCGAAAGATTGCCGTCATTTGAATCTTCTCTGATAAGTTCAAGAGCAAGCCTCATGCGGGCCATGGGAGTGCGCAGCTCATGAGCAACGATTCCAAGCAGCTCCTGATGGGATTCGAGGAGAATCTTTATCTGTCCCGCCATACTGTTGAATGTTTCTCCAACATCATCTATAAGATCGCCTTTTTCTTTTGCGTGAAGTCTGACACCGAGATTGCCCGATCCGAATTCAGAAGCAGCCCATCTGAGCCTGGACAAACGTTTTCTAACAGGCCAGAGGGCAAAGTAGAGAACAAGACCTTCCATTAAAAGCAGTAAAAGAAGAAAAAACCAGAAACTCTGGCGAAGGAAACCAAATGCTCCTCCGCGTTGTGAAACGGAGATGTCAATTCTCCAGGGGTAGTTCGGAGGGATGCCTGGTAAAGGGACAAAACCTTCTGGAGGATCAATTCGCTGAAGGTGTCCCACGTTGGCTACTACTCTGATTTGGAGATCGAGAGATTCTGCCTTCGACATTATATCATCACGATCATGAAACTGTGAAGAAACGACAAAATTTCTGAACTCCTCGACACTGTTCCTGTAAGAACTGAGCTGTGCAGGAATGATTTTCGTCAAAGCCAAAACAGAGAGAATGAGAGTCATGACCACACAGATAGCGAGAGGAAGATAGACTTTCCAGAATAGCTTTCTCATAACGATTCATCCGGCACAGTCAGAACATAACCGACTCCGCGGATTGTCTTTATCAGATCATCTCCTTCGGAGGAGCTTTTCAGCTTCTTTCTGAGACGGGAAATAATTACATCGACTGACCTGTCGAAAGAATGAAAATCAATACCCCTCAGTTCTTCAACCAGCAGGCCCCTCTCCTGAACTCTGCCCGCCCTCAGCGCAAGAAGAACAAGCAGGTCGAATTCGGTTGTGGTCAGATCGATAGTCCTGTTCTCGAAGATAACCTTCCTTGATGGAACATCTATGTGGAGATTACCTTTTCGAATGATTTCCGCGTTCTCGTCAGCGGAACCCCTTCTGAGCAGAGCTCTTATTCTTGCAAGAAGCACTCTTGGTGTTACCGGTTTTC
>DAOWJX010000115.1 GCA_030640155.1 Candidatus Aegiribacteria sp.
ATAATATTTCATCTTGTTCCCTCACTCGTTATCATCAAGACATCCGTGCAAATGGGCACAGATGCGGGTCGGTTTATCTCAGCACCACTATTCGATTAATGGTCACTGTTTTTCCGGATATTACTTCAGCAAAGTACACTCCCGATGTATTCAGATTGAAATCGGTGTATATCCCTTCCTCTATCGTTCCTGTGACAACACACCTTCCGGAAATGTCATAAATGTTAAGTTCCCCGGTGGGTTCGGGAAGGCTCAGGATGCTTATCGTGAAATTCCCGGTGGAGGGATTTGGATAAACGTGAAGTTGAACCCCACCGTCAGCAACGCCGTATTCACCTTCTTCAATTCCGACTACAGCACCAAGGTAATCGAACCAGGCGTTATATACTTCTTTTGATGATCCATGATTCTGAACAAAGACTGCAAGCTCAACATACTCGAAGTCAAAAGTACCTGTGTCATAATCGACAATCAGTTCTAAAGTATCCGGATAAGTGGGTCCGAAACTTATAGGTTCCCCTATCGGACCGAAAAGCTCGTCTCTGAATGCCTGTTCAAATACGGAATTTGACCAGTAGCCGGCTCCGGGAATATTGCTCTCGATAAGAACGGCGTTGCAGAAAATATCATCTCCTCCGAGATCCTGTTCCGCAATGAGCGTTATGATTATCGAACCGGCGCCACCGGCAGTTGAGTTCGCGACCTGTATCTCCAGAAAGCATGGAACCGTGATTCTGTTATTGAAGGCATTGTTCAGGCCTGATCCGCTGGTACTTGCTTTGATAACTCCATCAAACTGTAACCACGGAACGGAGTTTACACCGTACAGCTGTACTCTGTGCCACTGTTCATAGATATTCTGATTGTATATCGGGTCGCCACTGCCAGGCCACCAGACATGAGGTCTGATTACGGCGAGATCATCCGGATGGCTGTTCACGAAATTGTTTAATGTTGGCTCAAAAGTCCAGCATGGCCCACACAGATAATTTGTGAAATCTTCCAGCAGAACAACTCTGTCAGCACCGAACAGAATGACGGGAAGCACTAATAATATGATCATTTTTCCAGGTCGCATTACTATTCCTTTCTGAAAATTGAGATTCATCTATTCTATACCAATTTAGGAGGAAATGTCAATTAGCTATGGCATTCCCTCCCATAGCCTGTTATTCGAAATCTAGTATAGTTTATACTTGCTGAAGACAGTACCTGTGTACCATTACAGTGTAGTGTCTGGAACTTGTGATGATATGCGATTGAATCAGAAGATTCATCGGACTGAGCGTTATGATGTATCTTTCTTTTTATCAGCAGTATTCGGTTGCGAATGTGTGCGACTGTGCTTCTGGAGGTAGTTCTTGAAACAGAATGTAAAACTCATTGCCAGGCTCGTTCGAAAAGCAAAAAAGGAGCTTGATCGCAACAATCGCAGGGAAGCTCTAGAGCTGATGAAGAAGGCAGTGAGCATCGATGATAATAACGGACTGGTAATCCAGGCAATACAGTCGCTTGACCCAAAAGAACCCGTGAAGACGATATCCTGGGAATTGTATGAGGAGCCCTTCTTCAATGAACCTGATGAACAGCCTCAAGCACCTGCTGAAGAAATAGAAAGGAAAATATCTATGACGAAGGGGGATCAACTCGCTAAATTGTTTGAAGCTTCCGATAAGGCATTTGCCGAAGGTCATCAGGCGAAGGCCATTGCTTATCTTAAAAAAGCTCAAAAGCTGGATCCGGATAATTTTGAAGCAGAAACAAGAATAGATTCCTTGAAAACAAAGATGAAAGCGGCAAATCTTATCAAACTATCACGAAGAAATCTAAAAGCTGGAAACATTTCGGAAGCTGTCCGTTTAGCTCACCAGGCATTTGAAATGATGCCCGAGGTCAATGGCCTTCGCGAACTTCTCGAAGACCTTGAAACAATAGATTCCAATGCGGTCTCTCCTGCGGAAAGCACTGTTGAGGATAATAGAACTGAAAGCGACAAGCCATACATCGCGAAGATTCGTCAGCTTGTGCAGGATAATTCTCTTGAAGAGGCGGCCTCCATCGCGCTGAATTCGTATGAAGACAATCAGGATGATGAACTGCTGCTGCAGTTTATCGAGAACTTCAAAAAATTGGGGCTCATTTAGCCTGTAAAGAAATCAGGTACGCAAGTCAGAAGAACTCCCAGAATAAGTACTATAATCCCCGTGAGAAACATCAGACCCGTAATAACAGGGTGCAGTTTCTTCCCAAGCATTACAAATCCGGTAACGGTAAGCAGGAATCCAGGTATCAGCAAAGCGAGGTAGGCGTAATTCAATAGTTATCCTCCCAATCAGACCTTGAGTTTGTTCATCCGGGAATAATATCCGTTTCTGCCTGCGTCAAGCTTTTCTCTTGCCGCTCTCTGCCAGTTTTTCCCAGAGAGCTTTCTCTTCAGCAGAAACAGACGGAGAGAGTTCCACATCAACATGAACGAGTTGATCGCCTTTTGTACCTCTGTATAAAACTCCCTTACCGGGGATTCTTAAAATGGTTTCGGGCTGGGTTCCAGGGTGAATGTTGAGCAGAATCTTCCCTTCAATAGTTCTTATCTTGAGCTTCGTGCCAAGGACAGCCTGTGGAGCGGTAATCTTCACGGTGCAGTGAATGTCCCTTCCCTCACGTCGGAGGAATCTGTTCGACTTGACTTTCAGCTTCACGAGAACAGGTTTGCGCGAGGGGGTTACAAGTCGAAGAACTGTCCCGTTATCTGAGCCGGGAGGAATGGTTATCTTGATGCTTTCACTGCTCGTAATTTCTCCGGAACCGGCACATCTTTCACAGATATTGGTATACGTTTTCCCCTGTCCCCCGCATGATGGACATGGCAGCACCATCTGTCCCTGCTGAATTCTTCCAGCTCCTCCGCACTGTGAACAGGTTTTCTCTCCTGATCCACCTGCTCCCAGGCAGACGGGACAGGTAACAGGGACGGAGAGGTTTGCATGGACATCTCCACCCAGTGCGGCAGTTCTGAATGGAACAGAGATGACTACTGTCGGTCTGGATGCGGCTCGCTGACCGAATCCACCTCTGTTCCCGAATTCGAATCCGCCACCTCCAAACATGGAGCGCAGAATGTCATCAAGTCCGCCGGAACCGAAAGGGCTTCTTCCTCCAGCACCGGTTTCGTCAAAGCGGAAGCTGCCTCCTCCGCCCCTGCGCATGATGTCATACTGGGATTTCTTCTCAGAATTCCCAAGAATATCATAGGCCTCGGAAATTTCCTTGAAGCGCTCTTCTGCATCTGCGTCTCCCGGATTGGCATCTGGATGATACTTTTTGGCCAGCTTCCGATAAGCTTTTTTCAGTTCTTCAGGTGCGGCTTTCTCGTCAACTCCTAGAACGGAGTAGAGGTCTTTATTCACTACTTCTGATTCTCCCTGGTTCCTAGTAATTCAATGTCTACCCGTTATCGGATACTGACGAGTGATCTATCGATTTTCCCACTTTCACTCTTGCCGGGCGAAGAAGTTCGTCTCCGAGCATATACCCTTTCTGAAACACCTCAAGAATAATATCTCTGTCCAGATCAGCAACCTCCTCGGCAAGCATTGCTTCATGATAATTGGGGTCGAAAGGATCATTCACCTCGACATCAAGGGGATGCAGCCCTTCCTGCCTGAGGATATCGGACAGCTGTCCGGATGTCTTGATGAGCCCTTCAGCAATCTCCTTCAGTGGATGATCACCTTCCTCAAGTAATTGCTCGGCGCGACTGTAATTATCAAGAACCACCAGCAGTTCCTCAATCAGTTCTTTCTTTCCCTGAGTGCAGAGCCGTTTGAAATCCCTGACCTGACGCTTCCTGTAATTATCGAATTCAGCCTGAAGTCTCAGAATTCTTTCCCGGAGCTGTTCCTTCTCCAGTTCAGATTTCTCTTCCAATTCAGATAATCCGCCGTTTATCTCCCCTGCTTCATCTTCAACATTCTCATCGCGCTCAACGGCCTCCGGAACAGGTTTCATTTTCCCTTCATCGTCCGGAGCAGCATCTATAGGAATTCTTCGACTGATGGAAGTGTGCGTTTTCCCCCGTTTTGCTGTTCTTCTGGGGTCAACCATCAGTCATCAACTACTTCGTAATCCGCGTCAATCGTTTTGTCATCATCAGGTTCTGAATCCGACCCTACGGTTTCACCCGTCGGCTCCGAGGCTTCTCCGGCCTGCTGCTGTTTCTGATAGAATGCAGCTCCTATCTGTTTCCAGGTTTCCTGAAGGCTGTCGAACTTCTGTTTGATAATGTCATCGTCTTCACCATCAAGCGCTTTTTTCATTTCAGAAGCAGCATCTTCAAGCCTCGATCTGTCAGCCGGGTCAAATTTGTCTCCGATATCCTTCAGCTGTTTTTCTATTTCAAAGACCAGGGCATCCGCATGGTTTCTGCGCTC
>DAOWJX010000182.1 GCA_030640155.1 Candidatus Aegiribacteria sp.
AATGCAGTTGCTAGAGATTGGCTACACAACTGACAGTCTTGAATATCTAATAATAACCACTCATTTTAATGATATGACTGAAAAAAAGATAAAACAGATTGCCAGAGCGGAAAACGTTTCACCGCATGAAGTTCAGGAAGCAATTGACAGGATATCCATTCTGAATCCATGGCCGGGAAATGAGTTCTCATCCAGCACCAATTCCGCTGTCATACCTGATATCATAATCATCAGAGTTTCCGATCATTTTGAAGCTGTTCTGAATGATAACAGATTTCCGAGATTGATGATATCAGCAAGGAATAGACAGATCCTTGAATCTCCCAACACTCCTCCGAAGGAGAAAGAGTATGTGACTAAGAAATTTCAGAAAGCATCCTGGTTCATCAAGGCAATCGCGCAGCGTCAGGAAACTGTAACAAGGATCGGCAATTTTCTCGCAGATTATCAGAGCAATTTCTTTGAGCACGGGATTGAGGGTCTACGGCCACTCACACTACAGATAGTAGCGGACACGCTGGGATACAATCAGTCAACTATCAGCAGGGCCATCAATGGTAAATATCTTCAGTCTCCAAGAGGTATTTATAAGATTCGTTTCTTTTTCAGCAGAGCTCTCCCCGGTGAGGGTGGAGATGTATCCAGCAGATCCGTGAAAGATGAACTGAGGAAGCTGATTAGACTGGAGGACAAGAAGAAACCTCTTTCGGACGCAAAACTGGTCCTGGCACTGGAGGCTCTGGGTACGGAAGTAAAAAGACGGACAGTGGCCAATTACCGATTAGATATGAATATCCCATCCGCGAGAAAGAGAAGACGATACTGACAGATTGATGAGGGAGGAAGCAATGAATGACTTTTCAATGGAAATACTTCAGCTGGAATACCCTGAAGGCTGCAACATCATTCTGGGGCAGTCTCATTTCATCAAAACAGTTGAGGATCTGTATGAAGCAATCATCGGAACTGTTCCGGGATCGGAGTTTGGACTTGCCTTTTCTGAAGCGTCAGGTCTCAGACTTGTCAGGAGTGATGGAACAAACCTTGAACTGAAATCCATTGCAGAGAAGAACCTTCTCAAGCTTGGCTGCGGACATACTTTCATGATCGTGCTGTCGAAGGTTTTCCCGATACAGATTCTCAACCAGATAAAAAACGTTCCTGAGGTTTGCAGAATCTACTGTGCTACCGGAAACCCCGTGCAGGTGATTGTCGCCAGATCAGATCAGGGTGGTGGAGTAATGGGAGTTATCGACGGTGAACCCCCATTTGCCGTTGAGATAGAGGAGGATATAGAAAATCGCCTGCAGCTGCTTCAGAAAATCGGATACAAACGCTGACCTGCTGGTGAAATTCGCAATTTAGCTTGGTTTCCCTGTGTGATTGCCGGAGTGAAGAATTATTAGAATAACAAGGCCGATAAGGTTTGAAGCGGCGAAAGCCAATGTTGCTGATCTTCCCCATTCCAATACAAATTCGTTAAGTATAAGGCCGATAGTACCGAAAAATAGAAGAACAAAGGGCAGAATTCCCATTTTATCTCGCATTTTCACTCCTTTATCAGCGATCATAAATTTCATATACCCATCCTGATTGTGCTCTGAACTAGCCATTTCTGATATCAACTAAAATTTAATATACGAATCGGTTAATCCTGCGCAAATGCAATCGGTCGTCATTATTTCGCTGCATATTGCAACCCTTCTTGTAGACCGGCTGGTAAAGACGAGTAGCGGAGTTGTCAGTCCGTGTTCAGCGATTCGTCAGGAGCCATTACTCCAAGTTTCTCTAAAGACCATGTATAAATAGTGCCTTTCATTTGGAATGTATCTGTCAGTATTCGGCACAGAATAATCCTTGCCCTGTTCAATTCGAATAGCTCCCACATGCTCCTGTATTTTCTGTGATCCGATATTTGTTTTTGCTGGATCGGCCTTGATTGCCATGCACTCAGGAACATTGGCAAATAAGTAATTTACAAGACCCTGTTTGATCTCCGTCCCGTAGCCTTGATTCCAGTATTCCGGGAACAATTTTACATCGGTTTCTGAAACGCCATTAGAATCGGGCAATGCTAATTTACATTCGCCTATTGCTGTTTCGTCATATTTTCGAATTGCCATAAGACGGCATTTGTAAATCGATTCTCCGCTATGTTTGAACTGCGAGATAATATCTTCTTTTGATATGCAAAGACCATTTGGAAAACCAACATTAACCATGACTTCGGGATGATTCCAAAGGCGATAATACATATCAACGTCGCGGTCTGTTGATGTTGCCTTACGTACGATCAATCGATTTGTTTCAAATACCATTTGTTTTGCCTTAATTTTGTGCCTGATGCCATGGATCAGGCGCTGCTATTAATTGCCACCTGCATCCGGTTTGTTGGGTTCTCCTGCAGAGATACTTCAAGATGACTCTGATCATTCTAAAGCAAATAAGTTTCCTGCAAGAGATATGCCTGACAGATACATTGAGAAATCAATCTGGTTATCATTACGAAGATAAATTGTACCCGTTGTGAGTGGGGCATAATGCCAGGCATTCTTCTGGGAATTTGCACAAACAGACTTCTCAAAACGGTTCCGTACATACTCTTCATTAAATATAACCTGATTTGAATTCATGTTTGGAATACCGATCAGTATTCTTTCTATTTCTTCTACCCCACCTAACCAGGATATTAAAGTTTCACCTTCGTCAGGAGGAGTGGAATTCTCGAGCAAGAAAGCGTCTGACCCCGTATCAATAAGAAGGATTTCTTCAATTTGTATTTCATAGGCTTGAAGGCAAGTTGCCCAGGATATTGCCAGTAGAAAAAACCACCATGCATGATACTTCTTGATTTCCATATTTTTTCATCCTTTAATCCGCATATTTCACCAGGTTGCGTAACGAAACGGTGTAGAAGCGCTTGCATACAAGGCATGCGAGTGAGATCGACGAAGATGTATTATATATACTTCAAGGAAGGTCGATTGAGCATAACGCAGTATGCGAGTGTCTTATGCGCCGTTGCAGTAGTAACTCTGGTGAGATATGCGGATTAAGTCCTCGCATAACCGGATGAGATCATCGTATGTTGTCAGATCGGTGGTTTACATTCCGGTGCAGCGTTTTGTTAAGATTTGCGGCGTATCCAGTTGAAGGTTTCTGTCAGTGCCTGTTCTACAGGTGTGGCTGGTTTCCAGCCGGTTATCTTTTCTGTCAGTCCATTCTCCAGTTTCCAGTCATGAGCAAGGAGTTCTTTACATTTATCCCTGCTGAAGAACGGGGTTCCACCGATCATTGAAGAGAGTGCTTCCGACATGAATCCGGCTGAGTGAACCAGAAGCGCAGGTATTCTTAGATGAAAGATCCTTCTTTTTGCCGCTTGCTGCAGGAGTCTGTGGAAGTTCTTCCAGGAGAATAATTTTCCATATGAAGGTTCAAGTGTTTTACCAATAGCTGCAGGATATTCCGGGAGGATTGCGATCAACTGCGCCAGATCCGGCGCGTAGGTCAGAGCGAATCCGCCTCTGTTTATCCATGGTGAAATGAAAAGACCTTTCAGTGCAAGCCTGAATATCGGTGTAGAGGCGGGATCACGCGGGCCGAATATCGCCGGTGGTCTGACGATTATCCAGTTCTCAGTATCTCTGACTGCATATTCACCCAGCAGTTTACTTCTTCCGTAGTTGGTAACCGGTCCTTTTCCTCCTGGACCCGATGCTGCCTGGCTGGATATTAGGATGAATAAAGCACCGCTGGCGGATTTGTCTCTTGCAATAAGCATGTTCCTGGTTATCAGCCCATTCGCGCGATCGAACTCCTCCTGGCTGCCGGCGCTCGTCGCAGCGGCTGAATGAATAATTACATCCGCGTTCGCCAGAGCGGAACCGATCGAATCGGGATTCATGAAATCAACTCGGCTTACTGTGCATTCCGGTGGTATATTCGATAAGGATGAAGATTGCCTGAGTAATATATTGGTGGATATACCTGTATCAAGAAGTATTTCCGCTATGTGGCTTCCCAGAAAACCGGAAGCTCCTGTAAGTATTACTTTATTCATCATCACCAGAATCCGTTGACTTGCGTGAACATCCTGATTAACTTCCTGCGCAATGCTACATATTGATTTAACCGATGGCAAGGTGGAAAATGGATAAAGTGCAAAGAGATGTCTTCCAGAAGTGTTCCGAGTTTGACAGGCTGGAGAAGGTTCGAGAATCCGGTCTCTATCCCTATTTTTTGCCTCTCGGCGGTCATGTCGGTGCTGAGATGAAGATCGACGGCCACAGCATCATCATGCTGGGTTCCAACAATTACCTTGGACTTACGGATCATCCGGTTATCATGGAGAAAGCAAAGGAAGCTATTGATAAATACGGAACAGGTTGTACCGGCAGCCGTTTTCTTAATGGTACGCTTGACCTTCATATAGAGCTTGAGGAAAAGCTGGCTGACTTTCTGGGCAAGGAAATGGCTATAACTTTCAGTACCGGTTTTCAGTCTAATCTTTGAGTGATCTCCACAAGTGCAGGCAGGGAAGATCGTATCTATCTTGACAGGATGGATCATGCCTCAATAATTGATGGCGCAAGGATGAGTTATGCTCGCGTATTGAAATACAGGCATAATGATCATGATCATCTCAGATATATGCTTGAGAACAACCGAGAGCATCCAGCTCTAATCGTTACAGATGGTGTTTTCAGTATGGAGGGTGATCTTGCGAATATTCCCGGACTTGTTGAAATCTGCCGGGAATTCGGAGCAAGACTCATTGTGGATGATGCCCACGGAGTAGGCGCGATGGGACCAACAGGTCGGGGTACAGCGGAACACTTTGGTTGTCATGATGATGTTGACATTCTGATTGGCACCTTCAGCAAGTCATTTGCCTGTATTGGAGGGTTTGCTGCCGGTCCCGCCAAAGTTATGGAGTATATCAAACATACAGCTCGAACAATGATATTCTCCGCCAGCCTGCCGCCTGCGGCTGTCGCAACGGTTATTGCCGCACTTGATATTCTGGAGAAGGAACCTGAACTTATCGTACAATCCCACACCGCTGCTGAGAGGGCAAGACAGGGGCTTGCTTCTTTAGGGTTCAATGTAGGTAATTCAGAGGCTCCGATTATACCGATTATCGTTGGTGATGAAGTTCAGACGCTCGTGTTCTGGAAGAAGCTCTTTCACGCCGGTGTTTTTACAAATCCTGTTATCAGTCCTGCTGTTGCTTATGGTGGTGAAATGCTCCGTACCAGTTACATGGCTACACATACTGAATGCATGATTGACAAAGCTCTTGAGATATTCAAGAAAACCGGGGAAGAACTCGGCATAATCTGATCCGGGAGGTTCGATGTCCTTCACAATCGAGGAAGTAACCAGCAGGAATCAACTCAAAGAGTTTATCGATCTGCCATTCAGGCTTTACAGGGATAATCCTGTCTGGGTTCCACCGATCAGGTTCTTTCAGAAAGAACTTTTCAATAAAAAGAAACATCCCTTTCACGAACATGGGGATGTTACTCTTCTGCTGGCCCGGAACGATCACCGTAAAGTAGCAGGACGTATCGCTGTAATAGTAAACCATACACATAACGACTATCATAATGAGAAGACCGGTTTTTTCGGATTCCTAGAGAGTGAGGAGAATATAGAGCTGTTCAAACTGCTTCTTGATGAAGCTGAAGGAAGGCTTCATGAAGCAGGTATGGATACGATCAGAGGACCGATGAACTTTTCCACAAACGAGGAATGCGGTTTGCTTGTAAAGGGTTTCAACTCCAGACCTCTGGTTATGATGCCGTACAACCCCCGGTGGTATGCAGATGTTCTTGACAGTAATGGGTATCTAAAGGTCAAAGATCTCTTCGCATATTACCTTGATTCAGACAAAACCGATTACTCCAGGTTTTCCCGTATTGCTGATCTCGTTGTAAAAAGGCACGATATTAAAATCAGGGATTTCTGCGTGAAGAATATTCATCGTGAAGTACCGGTAATCATGGATATCTACAATGAGTGCTGGAGAGACAACTGGGGATTTGTGCCGATGAGCAAGAGGGAACTCGACATGATGGCTGATGAGCTCAAGATGATAATGCTTCCCGAGCTTGGCCCGATTGTTGAGATTAACGGTGAACCGGTTGCTTTTGCCATTGCGCTTCCGGATGCAAATCAGGCATTTGCCAGAGCGAATGGCAATCTCATCCGTGCTTTATTCGCGTTGAAGGTTCCTTTTATCCGAACGAGGATCAATCAGATCAGAGTACTCCTGCTTGGTGTCAGGAAGGCGTTTCGCGGACGGGGAATTGAAGCCCTGCTTATACACAGAATCATAGAAGCCAGTAGTGAAAAGAATATGGGTCGGGGGGAGTTATCATGGATACTCGAGGACAATCACTCCATGAGAAGAATACTTGAAAAAGATCTTAATGCCGATCAGTATCGAACTTACAGAATATTTCAGAAGATCATCTAATCTGATATTTAAGGAAACGAATGACTTCAGATGAATTGAAACAACTCTACATCGATTTTTTCAGAGAAAGAGGACATGCTGTTATTCAGGGCTCATCGCTGATTCCTGAAAACGATTCCACAATACTCTATACACCTGCCGGTATGCAGCCACTGGTACCATTCCTTCTTGGCGAGAAGCATCCTGCCGGCAGACGACTGGTTGATATCCAGAAGTGTGTACGCACGGGAGATATCGATGAAGTAGGCGACCCCACTCACCTGACTTTCTTTGAGATGCTCGGTAACTGGTCTCTCGGCGACTATTTCAAGCGTGAAGCGATTGAATGGAGTTATGAGTTCCTGACGTCCGGAGAATGGCTTGGGTTCGGAGTGGATCAGCTTCATGTCACTGTATTCGAAGGTGATGATCAGGTACCGCCTGATGAAGAGGCAGCCGCTATCTGGGAGGAAACCGGTGTTCCTCGCGACAGGATATACTTCATGGGACGGAAGGATAACTGGTGGGGTCCAACAGGGAATACAGGTCCGTGTGGTCCTGATACCGAGATATTCATTGATACAGGAAGGACTCCATGTTGCCCGGAATGCAGACCGGGATGCGGTTGCGGGAAGTATTTCGAAATATGGAACGATGTCTTCATGCAGTACCGCCGAATAGAAGATGGCACGTACGTTCCGCTTGAACAGAAGAATGTCGATACCGGCATGGGTGTGGAAAGAACTATTGCCATGATGAACGGCTCTGCTACGGTTTTCGACATTCGCGAGTTTCAGCCTTTATTCGGTTTTCTGAAAAAGTTTGCGGGTATCGGTTCACAACCTGATAACGAAACTACCAGGTCTCTCCGGGTTATTTCAGATCATATCAGAACGGCTACTCACATACTTGGTGATGATCAGGGAGTACCTCCCTCGAATCTCGACAGGGGATACGTTCTCAGAAGGTTGATCAGGCTCGCGATAAGGCATGGCAGAAAACTCGGGATTGATGAACCGTTCACTCACAGGCTTGCAGAGGTTGTAATAGAAACGGAAGCTTCCGCTCATGATGAACTTGCCAGGAACAGGAGATTCATACTGGATGAACTGTCGGCGGAAGAATCGCGTTTCGAGAAGACATTACAGGCAGGATTGCGTGAATTTGATAAATTACTGCCCAGTCTTCTGAAGAATCCGGCAAAAACCATTCCTGGAAGAATCGCATTCAAGTTGTATGACACCTATGGATTTCCCGTGGAGTTCACAGCTGAGATGGCAGCGGAACATGGTATGACTGTTGATATGAGTGGCTACAGCATTGCATTTGAAAAACATAGAGACCTTTCCAGACAGGGAAGTGAAGATAAATTCAAAGGTGGTCTTGCTGACAACAGCGAAATGGTAACAAAGCTGCATACTGCTACTCATCTTCTGCACCAGGCTCTTCGCGATGTTCTGGGAGAACATGTGGAGCAGAAGGGAAGCAATATCACGGAAAAGAGACTGAGATTCGATTTCAGTCACCCCGCAGCCATGACTGTTGATGAGAAGGCTGCCGTTGAGAAGAAAGTAAATGAGATGATTGCTTCTGATCTTCCTGTAGATTGCGTGGAAATGGAACTTGAGGAGGCTCTTGAGAAGGGTGCAATCGGTTTATTCCGCAGCAGGTACGGTGAGAAAGTTAAAGTATACATGATTGGAAATTACTCGATTGAAATATGTGGCGGTCCCCATGTTACTCGTATCGGAGAACTCGGGAAGTTCAGAATCGCGAAGGAGATGAGTTCTTCCGGAGGTGTCAGAAGAATAAGGGCGGTGCTTGAATGAAAACGCTTCCGTTGATACTCCTGACAGTCTTCTATTCCGCGGCAGCAGGAGATATCACTGATTTCTCGGGAACCTGGGAAACAACTTACGGCACACTCTTTCTTCGTCAGGATGGTTCTTCTGTAAGCGGGCACTACACTCTCGAAGGATATTCTACAATAGAGGGAGAAGTGGGGGCTGATGGCCGGCTGGTTTTTACCTATACTGAGCAGTCTGCTTCCGGTGAGGGATGGTTCGAGCTCTCTGATGATTCCATGTATTTCACCGGAAAGTGGAGACCTTACGGCACCAGGCAGTGGTTTGACTGGGAAGGTTTCAGAGCCGGTTCCGGAGTAGCGTCATCAAACTGGCTGGTTATACTGGAATCCGAATGGCAGGCTTCCATGACAGAGGAGGAATACTCCTTTGGCGAGATGCTTGCGTCCTGGTTTGCCAGGGTTCCAGGTGTGAGTGTAAGACATAGATTCATTCATGATGTAGATGACCTTTCAGCGTTCTGTCTTGAATCCTCAGGATTACCAGGGAACCTTTACCTTGTGATAGCTTCACATGGTACTTCATCTGGAATCGAGCTTTCTTCAGGTACTGTTTCCTCTCGAGAATTCACAGATGCCCTTGAACCTTGCAGAAATCTTGCCATGATTCACTTCAGCTGCTGCGAAATAATGGCTGGACGGACTCCGGATGCTATAGTCTCATCCAGGAGAAACTGGCCTGAAGGATTTCTGGTATCAGGATATACGCATAGTGTTGACTGGGGGGCCAGCGGTATTATCGAGATATATTACCTTAATCAGATACTTGAGAACGGACTTGCACCGGTTGATGCTGCTAACAGTGTAATCGAAGACATTGGTTTTGCGGGTGAATCATCCACCAGATGGATGGAAAGAGCTGGATTTGCGTGGGTTACACCCTGATGAGCCCGGATATTCTACCTTGCTGAAACGAAAGGATCGAATAGAATGGATCTCCTGAAAAAGATGTGCGAAACAGATGGAGTATCGGGCCATGAAGACGAGATAGCAGTTCTGTTTCGAGAAGCTCTTGAAGATCACGTTGATAGTTTTTCATCAGACGCAATGAAAAATATCATAGCGTTCAAATCGGGGACGGATGGAGATTCACGTCTGAAGGTAATGCTTGCGGGTCACATTGATGAGATTGGTTTTCTTGTAAACAACATAGATGCGAAAGGTTTTGCGTCAGTTGTGCCCGTAGGCGGATGGGATTCCGCGAATATCATGGGGCATACTGTCCGTGTTCACACCAGAAACAGCGGCGTGCTTACCGCCGTGATGAATCGAAGATGGGAACCAACGGTCAAGCAGCGCAACACCACGGCCGAGAAAGACAAGCTGTACCTTGATTTTGGTCTGCCTGGAGACAGAGTAAAAGAAATGGTGGGACGCGGTGACTGGGTCTCAATGGATACATCCTTTCGCGAATTCGGTGATTGTTTTGTAGCAAAAGCATTCGATGACCGCATTGGAGCGTACATCATCATAGAAGCCATGAAGAAATACAATAATCCCTCTATCGATGTCTATGCGGTTGGAACGGCGCCGGAAGAAGTTGGCCTGCGGGGATCCGCGGTCGCCGCACAGAATATAAAACCTGATA
>DAOWJX010000343.1 GCA_030640155.1 Candidatus Aegiribacteria sp.
AACCGGATTTTCTTACAGAGAAGATAATTTCAACGCGAATATGATCGGATACACTACATCTACCGGAGATGTGAATTCATGGGCGGAAATGGGGCTGTTCCATCCATTCTCCGGCAATCCAACACTGCAGGATGCATGGGTGAATATCTACGGTCACTACGATCAGATTCCGGGTGGAGAGATTACGTCCAGAGGCATCTATCTGAATTCAGGTGTTTCATTTCGCAACAGGTACAATATCAGCGGTAACATCGGGTACAGTGGGTCATGGTTCGACAGATATGAGGGTCCTGACGGCGCGGCATACGATCCTGGTATGTCATGGAGATTCAACTGTTCAACGGATTCGAGAAAAATATTCTATTTATACCTTTGGGGAAACGGTAGCGGTTACCGTAATGGCACAAGAAGATATTTCGGAACATGGCTTAATCTGAAACCTGTTCCTCATGTTTCAATTGGGGCAGGCATCGACTGGAGTACAACTTCGAACGCCTTAAGATACAACTGGGACAGCGATGCATGGGACACAAGAGATACTGACTGGAAATCACTTGAGTTAAGCTGCAGCTACATGTTCAACACAGATCTGAGTCTGTCACTGGTTTCCCAGATTTCAAGGTTCGAATCGGATTACGGGCTTTCTGGGGTTTCGGAAAGTAATGATCACTGGATGAATATTCTCCTCAGCTGGCAATTCAAACCCGGTAGTATGTTCTACTTCATGGCAGGTGAAAACGCGGATCCTGACGAAATAACCGGAGAATATGGAGAACCTGACTTTACTGTTTTCAGTAAACTCACCTGGTTCCTGCCCATTTGATATCTCAGAACACCGTATTCTCTCTCACAAGTTGAAGAAGTGTGGTACGTCCCCTAGAAGAAGTTGGTTACGTTGGCGGGACCTGTTCCGGTTATTTCGAAGAAGATATCCTGCAGATCTTTTTCTACGATCTCATCTGTCATGAATGTTTCAATCAGTTTGCCCTCATGAATGATGCCCAATCTGTCACAGAACACCTTCGCAACCGGAAGAGTATGAGTAGATACCATTACCGCTGCTCCGGAGGCAGCCGCCGCGCGGCTCATTCTGTTGAATGTTTCGGCAGTGGCTGGATCAAGGCCGACGTACGGCTCATCGATAACGTATAGACGGGGTCGGGATATGAAGGCCGAGGAAAGCACTACTCTCTGAATCATCCCGTGAGAATAGCTCTCAGCTCTGCTGTCCAGCCAGTCCTCCATATCGAAGAGCTTTTCATGAAACGCGATTCTTTCCTCAAGGTCATCCGGCGGAATGTTCCTCATCCTTCCAACAAACCTCAGGAATTCCCTGCCTGACAATTTCGAGTACATTGTCGGCTCATCAGGTACATAGGAAATCCGTTCATGTACACTTTCCGGATCAACGGATGCATCCACTGAATCAACAACTATTCTTCCGCTATCCGGAACTACAAGCCCGGAAATCATTTTCAGAGTCGTGGTCTTACCCGCGCCGTTAGGACCCAGAAGCCCGAATACTTCTCCGGGTGGGATTTCCAGAGACAGATCAGATACGGCAATATTCTTCCCGAAGCTCTTGCAGAGCGATTCCAGCTTGAGAATCAAGATTAACCTTCTTCGATATCCAGCAGGGCGTTGATAAATGAATCCAGTTCGAATTCAAGAAGATCATCACTGGTCTCCCCTACCCCGATATATTCAACGGGAATATCCATCTGACTGGCCATAGCCAGCACAGATCCTCCTTTTGCCGTTCCGTCGAGTTTTGTAATTACGAGCCCGGTTACCGGAATTGCTTCAAGAAACTGCTCTGTCTGGGCTCTCGCGTTCTGTCCTACAGTACCGTCAAGAACCAGAAGCACTTCGTGAGGAGCAGATTCCATCGCCTTGCCACAGACTCTGTGAATCTTGGAGAGTTCGGCCAGTAATCCCTTCTTATTGGGAAGCCTTCCCGCGGTATCTATTATCACGGTATCGTAATCTCGGTTCAATCCCCGCTTCACTGCATCATATGCTACCGCTCCAGGATCAGATCCGGGTAATTGAGTAATAATCGCGGTTCCCAGTTTTTCAGCCCATATTTCAAGCTGCTCAGCTGCAGCGGCTCTGAAAGTATCAGCGCATGCCAGAAGAACTCTGCTTTTCTTTTTCTGGAGTTTCGCTGCCAGTCGGGCGATCGTAGTTGTCTTTCCAGCGCCGTTAACTCCAATCACAATGATAACTCTTGGCCGCGCACTGATGATCCGTGAAGTTGAGCGAACAGGCACACTTTCTCTCAGAATCCCGGCAAGAGCTTCTTTCCAGCCCTGCCCGGCCTTTTTTATCCTTCCGGGAAGCTCGAGCATTATCTTCTCGGTCAGTTCCCAGCCGAGATCACTTCCAAGAAGAATCTCTTCAGCTTCCTCAAGAACACCTTCATCGATACTTCCCGAGCTGAATAGCTGGCTGAGCCTGCCTGCGAGTGCTTCTCTGCTTCGTCTGAGTTTACTCGAAAGATTCAAATCAACAAAACTCCTCAGCTGTCACTCAGTTGTTCAGCGGTTTCAAGGCTGACAGATGTCATGGATGAGACTCCCTGTTCGGCCATTGTTATTCCAAACAGGCGGTCAGCGGCTTCCATCGTGCGCTTGTTGTGCGTTATCACCACGAACTGGGTTCTGTCAACAAATCCCTTGAGCAGTTTTACGTAGTTATCAACGTTTGAATCATCAAGCGGCGCGTCCAGCTCGTCCAGCACACAGAAAGGAGACGGCTTAACAAGGTATAGAGCGAACAGCAGTGCAGCAGCTGTCATAGCTCTCTCGCCACTTGAAAGAGCTGTGATATTCTCAAGTTTCTTTCCGGGTGGCCTCGCAACTATCTGTATACCGCCTTCAAGAGGGTCTTCTGAATCAAGTGCTGTGATATCAGCCTCTCCCCCGCCGAAAAGGCTGGTAAACATATCCTTGAAGTGCTTCCTCACTTCAATGAAAGTCTCATCAAACTTCTTTGCGGCTGTCTGATTGATCTCCCTGATAGCGTCCATAAGGGATTCTCTGGCTTTGTTGAGATCGTCCCTCTGATCCTTCAGGAAAGTAATTCTTTTGCTGGCTTCCTCGAACTCCGGAACAGCAAGCATGTTTACAGGGCCAAGATTCTCTCGGTAACCGATCTGCTTGTTCAGTTCCTTCTCTAGATTCTCATCGGAGTAGTCCCAGAACCTGCTGTTTTCCTCAGGGAGATCAGGCTCTTTCTCCCTGAGCTCATCGACAAGCCTTCTTACTGTTTCCGATTCGCCGGAAAGAGCAGCTCTTTCTTCCCTGGCGGAAGACAGATTCTCTCTATGTTCCGAAAGCTCATCTTCAACCCGTCTGGTTTTCTCAAGCCACTGCGCTCTACTGTTGCTGGCTGATGTTCGGTTTTTTTCGGCTTCCTCTCTGCGTACGGAGAGATCTCCTCTCTGCTCCTCCAGCTGCTCAATAGATTTATCAATCGTGATCTTTCCATCAAGCAGAGCACCGGCCTTCTCTTTAAGAGTACGACTTCCTGCCCTTGATTCCGAAGCGTCAGAAAGATGCCTTGCCCTATCAATTCCGACCTGGTTCAGAGATGTCTCGAGAGAAGACAGTTCGATCAGCGCAGCATTCTCTTCTCGAACGGCTCTGTTGAGATCAGACGTGAGATTGTCCCGCTCAACCTCAATTTTCTCAAGAATACCTGCCTGTTTATTCTGGATAGCGCTGCATTCTTCAATTCTTTTTGAGGGTTCCTCCGATTTCTGATCTTCCGAAGCCTTCCTGATATCGGGAAGGTTGGCCTCGAGATTCTCATTCAAGGCTGCAAGTTCACTGATCCTGCTTTCAAGACTGTTAACAGTTGCATGAAGTGAAGCTTCATTTTTTTCGCGGGTGATGATACCATCGCGAATGTCTTCAAGAGAAGATGATAATTCAATCTCAGTTGCTCTCATACGGCTCTCCTGATCCCGATCAGCGTCAAGCTTCTTTTTCAGTGCCAGTAGCATTTCATCAGCTTCTTCAGCGAGCGCTTCCCGTTCAATTGCTCCTCCGCCTGATTCGGGAACCCCGAGCCTTACGAGGCCGTCTTTCCTGAACAGATCGCCGTCTCTGGTGACTATATCAAGGTCAATGCCTCTGAAGAACCATTCCGTTGCGGTTTTTCTATCGGGAGCAACAATGCATCCTGAAAGTAGCGCTATGAAGCTATCCGGGGAATTCTCCTCCAGACAATCAGGCAGCCATATCGATTTTTCCGGAATCACGGGTTTTGATATTTCTTTGATACTCAGAAAATATCTTTTTCCGCCTGAACCCTCAGGGAGAATCCTGCCGTCGCAGATAATTGAGTTCTGAAACGAATCGAGCCATGCGCCGACAGCTATTCCCATTCCGGACCGAACAGACAAACCTGATGATATGAGTGAATCCAGGGGATCAGATGAGGAATCAGCCTTTCTGAGGTTTTCAATCTTTGCCTTCAGAAGACCTGCTTCCATTTCACAGGATCTTATCCGATCCGTTATTCCGGCAATTTCCCCCGCGATCTCCTTATGAACTTCCTTTTCCTTTTCAAGCCTGCCTACCCACTCGACTTTTTCGGCAGTGACCCCGGACAACTCTTTCTTTGATTCAACAAGGTTATCGCTGATTCTTTGAATTGCTTTCTCAAGCTCTTCTTTTCTTTCCAGAGCATGCTCTACTTCCTGCTTTGCTCTTTCGATTCTTCTGAGACGATCCGTGTATTCTTCCTGGAGAGAACGTAAGCTGTCAGCCCTGTCTCTGTACTCTGCTTTCAGTTTCTCAAGTTCGGGTGATAATTTTTTATAGCCGTTTTCGTTCGGTGAGGTTTCCGAAGCAGCCTTCTCCGCGATACTTCGAGCAGATTTAATCCGGCTCTCGAGGGAGGTCTGCTCGCCAAGGAGAACCTCAGCCTTTTTTTCAAGATTCTCAGCTTTTTCTGATTCCAGTGCTGATTCCTTCTCAGCGATCTCTGCCTGCTCTATGGTGTATTTTCTTCTCTCCTCGGCAACTGCAAGCTGTTCCCGGACTTTCCCGAGTTCTGAGTCAAGCATGGAGCATTGCTGATGTTCTCTATCAAGTTGAGATTGAACCGTCTCAAGAGAAGTTCTGGCCTGACTCAGTCTGGCTGTAGCGGCTGCGACTGAAGCCGAGTATTTCTGTTCATGTCCCAGGCTCTCCTTGAGGCGCTTCTCCAGCTGTCTCAACCTGCTCTGTGATACTTCAAGGCTGCGATACTCAATGAGACCCTGGATTTCAGTTACACGTTTTTCAGATCTCTCCCACCGTCTGAAATCGGCCACCTGTTTTTTGAGTAATCGGACATTCCTGTCAACCTCGGAGATAATGTCATCCAGTCTCTCCAGATCGGCACCTGCACCATTAAGCTTCAGCTCCGCCCTGTGGCGCTGTATCTTGTATTTGACGATTCCTGCGGCTTCATCAAAGAGAAATCTTCTGTCAGTCGGACCGCTTTCAATAATGGCCTCGGTCATATTTCTCTCTAGAATCCAGTAGCCATTGCTTCCAAGCCCTCTATCGACGATCAGATCGGTAATATCCATGAGCCTGCATCGGTTACCGTTCAGAAGGTACTCGCTGTCTCCGGATCGGAAGAGTCTTCTTGTTACTGAAACTTCATCAAAATCCAGATCGAGCTCCCGGTTGGAATTGTCGAAAGTCAGGATTACTTCAGCCATCCCGAGTGGTTTTCTGTCAACTGTTCCGGAAAATATCACGTCCTCCATGCGATCGGCTCGCAATTCAGATGGACTCTGGGACCCGAGCGCCCATCTTATCGCGTCAGCGATATTGCTTTTCCCGCAACCGTTCGGTCCTACTATACAGGAGATACCTTTACGGAATTCCAGTTCAAAAGCATCCGCAAATGATTTAAAACCAATTATCTCCAGCCTTTTAAGATACAAGTATCGATGCTCCCGTCAGCTGAAAGTCTGCCCGGATCAGATATTCCGGATTCGTTGTACGGACTCAGAAAAATAGACAAAAAAGCTTATCAGCACAAACGCAAAAGATACCAGACCCACAGGATCGAGTCCGGCAAATACCAGATCGGAAGGCCACAATGTTGTGTCAAGCATATAGCAGATCGCGGCTATGCTCATGTAGATCGAAAGTATGAGAGTTGAGAGTTTACCCCAGATATTCGAAGCAGGAGGCGATCCAAGACGCTTTGTGAGATAAAGCCCTCCGAAAGCAATAAGAATATCTCGAGACAGGGCAACCACAATAAACCAGACCGGAACTGCACCGAGAAAGCCAAGAGTAATGATGAACGCAGTCATGGCGATCTTATCCGCGAGAGGATCAAACACTTTTCCCCAGTCACTCACTGAGTTTGTCCTCCTGGCGATGATTCCATCGAGAAAATCAGAATAGATCCCCACAATGAGAATGATAGATGTGGGAATAATCGCTCTGGAGGCAAGAAAAAAACACGCGGCAAACCCCAGAGGTATTCTCGAGAGACTGATAATATTGGGGAGATTGATTACAGGCCCTTTCATGAGCCATCACCATCCTTGATGGATGATGATCTATCGTCACTCAGCATCTTTTCCGCATGTTCAATGGCCGCGTCTCCTCCGCCGAGCAGGCGCGCAAGCTCCGCGGTTCTGTTCTGTTTATCCATTAATACTCTCACCCGGGTTGAAGGCAGATCATCATGCAGTTCTTTGGATACCGCAAGATGTCTTCCAGCCTTTGACGCGATCTGGGCCAGATGAGTTATTACGATAACCTGCCTTCTCTCCGATGCTCTCTTAAGTGA
>DAOWJX010000269.1 GCA_030640155.1 Candidatus Aegiribacteria sp.
AGAGCTACAACATCAAGTCCCCTGGAAGAAAGCAGCAGAGCCTCCGGCACTGTTGACATGGAAACTGATGATATTCCGCTCCTTCGCAGAAACTGGATTTCTGAAGATGTTTCATAAGCAGGACCGGATACACAGGCAAAAACCCCTTTATCGACAGAAGCACCTGTTTCGGAAGCAATCGAAAGTGCCAGTTCCAGGAGTTCTTCCGAATAAACGGATCGTCCAACTCTTCCTGTTGTTGATTCGGGAATACAACCCGAAAAGTTCACATGATCACTGAAGACAATAATGTCACCGCAATCAAGGGTTGGATCCACCGCTCCCGAAGAAGACATCAATACCCATGACAGAACACCCAGGTCAGCCAGCACACCCGGAAGAAGAGATACCTGATCACCGCTGTAGCCCTGATAATGATGACGCCTGCCCAGCAGGAACACAAAATTACCGCACCCGCTGAGTACAAGCTTCCCGGGATGACCAGACAATCTGGAATGAGAAAATCCTGCTATTTCGGAATAGGGAATCTCAATTCCTTTTCCGAATGAATCGGCAAGCCATGAAAGGCCGGAACCAAGCACTACCCCCACTCGTGGTATTCCCTCCGAAAAACTAACTACAGAGCGTGCAATATTTAAATTCCTCTCAACAGGATTCAGTAATGCCTGGAATTTCAGGCCATCCTCCCCATCAGGATAGTAACAGCTCAACTGTCCTGTCTGCCTGTATCCGTTCCGCAGATAGAGCGCAATTGCAGGCTTTGATGATTTCCTCACTTCGAGTCTGGATACTGAAGCGCCAAGCCTCTCGCCCCAGGCATTACCCGTTCCAAGCAGTAATGAGCCGATTCCCATGTTTCTGAACTTTTCGCGAACGGCAAGATTGATAATGTGAATTTCATCTGATACAAGATTTCCGGTCAGATATCCTGCTATCTTCCCATCGATACTTGCCGTCCATGTTCGGAAAAGAGGCGTATTAACGCAGTCAGCTATCTGTTCGGCGCTCCATGGGCACGGAAAACACTCTTTCTCGATCTCCAGAATTTCAGGAACATCTCTATTCGAAGCGATTCGCAATTCAGCGCACACTGCTCTTCGCCTTCTCGTTGAAATCCCGCAGGTAGACTGGAGTTATGGTCCTGTCGAATCCCTCAGCTACAGTCCTTATACTACCAATCAGAGCAACAAGAGATGGTCTTGGAACGTCCCATAGTTCGGGTGCCCACAGTACTGAATCAGGGAGCGAGATTTCACTTCTTCCACTTCCGACAGCAATCAATTTATCTCCTGTTGATAATTCCTTCAAAAGCGCTGAAACCATATAAACCCCGGGAGGGATAAGAATCCCTGCATCGGGTGAACTGCTTTCGTACAGCGCGGCATATACTTCAGATTGTCTGGCTCTGATACACGCCAGAACAGGACACTCAGAAGTAACTGATGAAGCAAGAACCCTGAGAGTATCAACACCTTTCAAACCGATCTCCCAGCCTGCAGACAGGCCAATGGCTGTAGCAATACCGATCCTCAAACCGGTGTAGGATCCCGGACCGGAAGAGACCGCGATTCCTGAGATCTCCTCTGGGGAAATCCCTGTTCTTTCCAGGAGGTCTGATATGCACGGTAGAACTTTTTCGGAATGAACAGCGATAACAGGCAGGTACTCCTCGGTAACAAGTTTCCCATCCCTGACCAGCGCAATACCTCCGGTGGAGGTTGTTGTTTCAATTCCGAGCCAGACGCCGGTCATCTACGACCACCTCTCTCAGATGAGGATCATCTGTAAAATCGATGTTTATCAGTACTCCATTATCCAGAATCTCTTCTTCAAGCCGATCCGCCCATTCTATAACTGCCAGTGAGCTTGAATCAAGCGCTTCGAAGATCCCATATGATTGCCACCCGCGAAGTGGTCCCTCAAGTCGGTACAGGTCAATATGATGGATTTCATTGTTTCCGGCGAAGTAAACCGCGTTAACTATAAAACTGGGGCTTGGAATAATACCTGTTACTCCGAGTGTTCTGAGCACAGCTCTCGCAAAGACTGATTTGCCGACTCCAAGATCACCTACAAGAAAAATGTTGTCTCCGGGGCGCATGCTCAGAGCAATCTTCTCTGCAAGGTGTTCAAGGTCAATCAAGTTCATCATTTCAAATTCTTTGGCTTCAGAACGATGCTTGGAACTATCATTTCTTCAAGAGATACTCCGCCATGCTGGAAAGTACTTCTGAATTTCTGTAATTCGCTCCGGGGTACATTCTGAAACATCATGAAATAATCAGACCTGGCAAACAGATAATTCTTAGCCGGGGTATCATCCGGCAAACCCCATTCCGCGGGTTTTCTGGTAGTTATTGCCGTTCTAGGATCCACAGACATGTTGCTCCCGTATCTGTATCTTATACTGCCTGATACTCCCCTGCCCCTGATCCTGGTATCTCTGGTTGTAAAAACCGAACCATGATCACTGGTAATAAGTACGGTGGTACCACGTGCGGCAAGTGTCTGAAATAGAATTCTGAGAAAGGAAGATTTAAACCACGTCTCGGCAAGACTTCGAAAGCTGGCTACGTCCGGAGCAAGATCACGTATGAGATCAAGTTCGGACCTTCCGTGAGTAAGATGATCAATATAATTGACAACAACCGCAAGGAATCCATTCTGCAAATGCCGGGAAAGTGAATGCAGAAGAACTTCTCCCTCTCTCCTGTTACTGATCTTTACGTAATCCGGATTTGAATGCCTTACGCATCCAAGCCGTTTCAATGCTTCAGTCAGGAATTCATGTTCATACCTGTTCAATCCTGGAACACCGTAATGCTCAACCCATCTGTGACGATGAAATCTCCATATATCACGTGGAAGCAGACCGGCAAAAATTGAATTTCGGCTGTAAGGCGTGGCCGATGGAAGTACTGTCAACATGAACTCGGTCTCAATATGAAACCATTTTTCCAGTATAGGCGCCATCGTCAACCACTGGTCATACCGCATGCAGTCAATGATGAGCATAACGAGCTCGCTTGATGATTCCAGTTGAGGAGTAACCACTCTTTCAAGATAATTATGAGACATTAAGGGTGAATTTGAACCTGTACCGGCAATCCAGTCAGGATAGCTGTGCTCAACATGTTTTGAAAAGTCTATTGCAAGATCATCGAACCTGCTTTTCTGAACTGTCTTCATTTCATCTGCAAGAGAACCTTGGGATGCGACATCCATCTCCACCCATGATCTGTAGATATTCACCCATTCCCGCCAGTCCATCTCATGGCTTCGTATGTCCATAACCCTGGCGGTCTGGTCGACAATATCTCTTGCGGCTCTCTGAGTTTTCAACCTGGTTCCCATTACCAGTCTCTTTATCACAAGGAGTATCTGACTGGGATTGACAGGTTTTGTCAGGTAATCATCTATTTCACCACCGATAGCAAGATCCATCAGTTCTTCTTCTTCGCTCTGAGTAACCATAACAACGGGAAGTGCATGATAATTTTTTCGCAGGATGGAAACGGTTTCCAGTCCGTCCATTCCCACCATCATCTGGTCCATCAGGACTATATCAACCCTATTCTCTCTCAATAAATCAAGTGCTGTATTCCCGTTGCTAGCGGTCAGGACTTTATATCCACGTTTCTCGAGGAATCGTATATGACTCTGGAGGTGCGCTATTTCATCATCCACCCATAGTACAGTTATCATTCTTCACCTTTTGGCGCAGCTGGAAGCACTATTGTAAAGGTTGTTCCCTTGCCCGGTGAACTTGCCCTGAGACGAATGCTCCCATCATGATATTCGTCAACGATTCTCTTGCTGAGAGTGAGACCAAGTCCCCACCCGCCGCGTCTTGTACTGAAGCCGGCGTTGAATATTCTTTTCTGGTCACGGAAGGGAATGCCTTTTCCGTTATCTGCGATTTCAATTTCGACCAATCCGGGACCTTCCTCAATATCTCTGGAAGTTATCATTATCACTCCTGATTTCGCCGAACCAAGTGATGCAAGCGAATTCTTGAGCAGGTTTTCAATAACCCAGCCGAACAATACCCTGTTCAGATAAACTGTCTGCTCCGAGCGAAGATCTGTCTCCAGCCTGATCACTTCATTTATCAATCCTGGGCGCCCGTAGAAGTAATGAACAGTATCAAGTATTACCGGATTAACAAAATTATTCTCAAGTTTGGGCTTTTTTCCCATCTGACCGTATCTGTTGGCAATCTGCTTCAATCTGTCAACATCGTTTTCAATGTATTCAAGAGCCTCGGAAAACTCTTTGTCCGCCTTTGCTTCAGGTCTCTCCTGAAGAAGTTCCAGCCATCCCATCAGAGAGGTTAGCGGAGTACTTATCTGGTGAGCTGTTTCCTTGGCGAACCCTACCCATGATAACTCCTTTTCTCTTTTCATCTCAATCCTGATCACATACATGAAAAGAAGGGCCAGAAGAAGAAGCATTCCGAGCTCTATGTACGGTACCAGCGTCAATTCCCTGGAGAGATCATCCGATCCATAGTGAAGATATCCAATGATTTCTCCAGAAGCTCCTTCAATCGGAACAGGTGGATTAAACTCATCGAGGGCAATAATCATTTCCCGATACAATTTCATATCATCCGCGCTAACCGTATCAGGAACAGCGATTCCGTTAACTACCTGTGGTATCATGAATTGATCGGAAAGGATAGTATAGTATTCCAGCCTGTTCACCAGTTCCTGAAACAAAGCACTTGTTCTCCTGGAAATCTGCTTTCTCTCTTCGATATCGATTATGGAAATTACATACCATTCTGTTTCTTTGCCGCATTCCCGGCAGAAACGAGAAATAGTAGTATCAGGTAGAACTGTTTCTAATGGCTCGGAGGATCCACATCGGGAACATACAATCAATGACCCCAGTTCTGATAATCTGCTCATGGGAACCTGAGTGCCTGCCCAGAACCAGGCTATTGTCTCATTCGCGCTCGCTCTTGTCTCTTCAAGCCTTGATACGAGATTGTGACTGTACAGAAAGAAAACCCAGATCAGAATACCTGTAGCAAGCATAGGTAAGAGTCTTGTTCTGAAATGCCACATGCTAAGCGCCTTTCTCCGGCAAAGGTACAACAAAGCCTGCTCGCGGAACAAACAGAGGATTGAAACATCCCTGTTGTCGCAACCAGGCCGCTATATCATGCACGGGCTCAATACCCATCCCGTAAACAATCTCGTCCGGAAGATCGCTTGCCAGAGCAAAGCGGATTCTCTTCCTCATGTTCCTCAATCTGACAATCGTGTGATCTCCCAGGTTGTACTGATCAATCTCCGGTGCTACCCAGCCGGAGTCCATTGAGGCTTTGAAAGCCTTTTCCATGTGATCTGCTCCAAGTCCTTCCGTGCAGGAACTTACAAGCAGGAGAACGCCTCCATCCTCAACAAGGGAATGACAATTGTATATGGCCTTTTCCGACTGGTACAAACTTACATCCAGCGGACTGCCTGGATGAAGAACAACAACAGGTGATCTAGCGGTTTCTGTAAGAGTCGATAACCGGGAACAGGAGTCTACAGCAGCCAAGAATGATGCTTCACAGGATCCCGTTATGAAGTGAACAAGTTCACCATCATGCATTACACCGTTTCCCTGCACTATTTCAACGCGCTCTTCAATCAATTCAAGCGCTTCCATCATATCAAGATGGACCGGGTTATCATCGAGTTCTCCTGGCATGGAGCCGGGCAGACAGGCCAGAAAATGATTCGAGACTATTGTCTCTCTCGCCGATACACCGGGAATAAATGACTTTCTGCCACCCGTATATCCTGCGAAATAATGAGGTTCGACGGAATTCACGGACACTACAGGATTTCCATCAAGAATCCATGGATCAACACTTACCGGTGTGCCTCTTGATGTTCTGCCGATGCAGATCATTTCACTTGAATCACAATCAGAATTTTTCCATGGAGCTCCAGAGAACAATTCTCCCAGAAGCTGATTTTTTTCCTCGAATGTAACCGGACGGTGCGTCCCGGTTGCAAAAAGGATTCTTACATTACCGCAGAGTTCCTGTTCAATCGGAGCCAGCATGCGAAATGACGCTGGTCTGGTTGAATCATTAACCACGAGGGTGACCGTTTCCCCCGATCTGAACTCCTCCAATCGGGATATGACCGGTTCCCATGCAGTTCTTATCATCAAGGATGAGAGAGAAGGCGGGACATCACCTCTAATGGAAACAGCTCTTCTCTGCAGTTCTTCCGGAATTGAATAACGCGAAGTCATTTTTCTACATCCTCTGACCGTTCCAGATGAGTTCAGCACCCGCGATATCCTGAATTCCCTGAAAAGAACTGAACTCCTCGTTGAAGATGAAAGATCCGGTGCCTTCCAGTGCACCTTCTGAGTATGTAAATTCCAGGACAAATCCATCAAGTTCACCGTCAATGGATCCAAGAGGGTAAACACCGTTCACATACCTTTGATTATCAGTACTGAATTCCATTACCCCCATTGTTGTTGTCCAGGTCCCATCAGGTCCTTCAGCATTAATAATCTCTTCATTTTCGGAGACCATGAGAAGTGTATCTTCCAACACAGCTGTATCGGTAACCTCTGCAATACCGGATATAATATCTTCCTCACGAGGAGAATCAGATTCTCCCGGAGCCGGTGATTCTCCGCAGGATATCAGTAATATCAGGCATGATGCAATCATTAGAAAAATACGCATATGAAGAATCCTCCCTGTGTTTGTACCGGTCATATGCCATAGAATATAAAGTATACCTGTACGTCAACTATACGAAGTCTACTGAAATTCTTCTATGGACACATACATGAGAAAAATATACACTATAGCATTCAAGAGCTATCATGGTTTTTCAAGGAGGGTAATTGTGTTGCTTCCCGATCGAAACAGAAACGGACTGTTACTGCTTTTTATCATTGCTGTTCTGCTCATTCTTGCTTCAACTGCATTCGCCAGAGCAGGGGGCGGAGGAAGTTATGGAGGTTCCAGCGGAGGAGGAGGAAGCGGTGGCGGTGGCGGTGCAGGATACATTTTCTATCTTCTTATCCGCCTTGCTATTCACAAACCACTGATTGGAATTCCACTGCTGATTGTAGTTGTCGTTCTAATGATGAAGTTTGGAAAGAAAGCAAAGGGAGGATTTGAAACTCACACAATTACCCGTGCGAGAAAACTGAACAAACAGCAGGAACAACAGAAGATGCAGGAAGCACTGAATGCACTGAAACTTCGCGATGAGGGTTTTACGAAGGAAGCTTTCCTCCAGAGAACCAATAAGGCCTTCATTGCCCTTCAGAAGGCATGGTCCAATCAGGATCTGAGCAAAGTAAATCAGTTCATTTCTGATGGAATAAATGAAAGGTTCAGCCTGCAGATAGAAATGCAGAAAGCTGAAGGCTATCGCAACCTGATGGAAAACATACTTATTCAGAGTTCGAAGATAGTAGGTGTTTTCAGCGATTCGCATTTCGACACTATCCATGTGGAAATAAACGCCATAGCTAATGACTGTGATGTAGATCTTTCAACCGGAAAGAGAATCAGGAAAAACTCATCGGACTCGTTCACCGAATACTGGAGTTTTCTCCGAAAACCGGGAGTTCAGACTCTGCAGGGTAAAGGGCTTGTAGATGGATTCTGTCCCAACTGCGGAGCTGCTCTTGAACTCAGCGATACAGGAAAATGCGCGAATTGTGACTCAATTCTCTCAAGTGGTGAATACGACTGGGTGCTAGCGGAAATAACTCAATCCGTTGAGTGGAACGTAGTATCCGATATATCAATGATTCCGGGTCAGGAAAGTATGATGTCGCTGGATCCCGGATTCAACATCCAGCACATTGAAGACAGAACCTCTGTAATTTTCTGGCGTTTGATAAAATCCTGGTTCACAGGTGACGTTTCCGCCTCAAGGAAGATTGCTCTTCCCTCTTTCATTGAAAGTTTCAGCAAACAACTTTCAAATACAAGGACCGATGAGGGATGGCTCTTTTTCAAGGATGCCGCTGTTGGAACGGTGGAAATTCAAAGCATCATTCCAGGTACTCCGAACAGAATGGACAGAATTGAGATTCTTATAAAATGGTCCGGCATTAACTCAAGACGTAATGCTGAAGGCAGGATTCGATCAACCGGCAATAAAACAATCAGACCACAGATATACACACTGGTTCGAAAGCATGGGAGAAAAACATCTGTTGATAACAGTTTCCGTTCCTCACACTGTCCGGGCTGTGGAGCTCCGTACGAAGGCGGCAGTACGGGGAAATGCGACTACTGCGGGAGAGCCCTGAACGATGGAAGCCAGACATGGGTTCTGGAATCGATACATCGTTTCTCGGCCTCAAGAATAACAACAGAGACCGTACCGGACATTCAGAGGACTGCTCTGGTTTCACCCGAAATTCTTCTTTCATCCATGGTATCAGCCATGTACGCTGATGGTGAGGTAGATACTAAGGAAATGGAAGCTCTCTCGACTTTCGCGAAAGCAAGAAGGATCCCTGAAGAGAAATTATCCAGTATAATCCGGACTGTTTCATCCGGACAGGAAACACTCCCTGTTCCGCAGAATCAGAAGGAAGCAAGAGAAATCCTCGCAGCAATGGCAAGGGTGGTTCTCGCGGATGGAAGACTCTCAAGCACTGAAAAGAACCTTCTTCAGAAATTCGGCGAATCGCAGGGACTGGTCTGGGCTGATGTTAAACTCATCATTGCCCAGCAGAAAGCCAGGCTCTATTCGGAGGCAAAACAGATCATAAAAGAAGCAAAATAACAGGGATACGCTGAAAGGGAATCCTGATAAATCAGTTCACTCCACCAGGCGGTAGAGCGCGCATGTTATCCCTGGGGAGGTTATCCACATACATGAATCCATCAGGCACCTCGCCGGTCATCTCGTAGACGATGGTTAAGCCGGAGCGTGTTCTGTACACCTCCTCAAGAAAATCCGGAGGATCGATGATTTCCCATTCACGACCGTCAGGAGTCCTTCTCCATCTTTTTGACAGCCTGGGTCTTAAATAGCTGATATCCCTGTCTATAACAACATATCGCACATCATGTTCTTCGAGACAGGGCCACAGAAGCATCTCATAATCGTTTGGCATCGTCAGCGTAGGACGCCTGTATTTCCATATGAACATTTCCGCAGTGGGAAATGTTACCACCCAGTCATCGGAAGAACTGTTCTCAATAATCCATTCAGCAATTTCTTCAGCTTCGACTGCTTTCTCTGATGAATCCGCAATCAATAAGGAACCAAGGGGTAAGGCAAATGGAACAATAAGAAGAATACCTGCAACGGCGGCAGTTCTTCTCCCGGTTATCTGAAGCAGCCTGCCAAGCCCCGCGCAACCTGAAGCAATGACAATTACATTCAAAAAGGAAAGATACCTTCCGCTATGCTCATGCAGTACAAGAACAGCCATGATCGGAAGAACTGCTATCAGAGGGAGCAGCATCTTTCTTCGAAGATTCCGGTTCTTTAAGGCAAGCAACGCGAGAATCGCAAAACCGATGAGATGTGGCTGCGCGAAAATTTCACCCCTGTGCAATGTACCGGTTACAATCGGTTCGAATATTCTCAGAAATCCCTTTGCGGTATATATCATTACGGCAGCAGGTCCTTGAAATCTGATCATATCCGTGGGTCCTGGCGCACTTTCCCGGACTTCCCATGCAGCCCAGTGATTCTCGTTAAGGAGAAACAGCTTGTTCTGTGAGTAAGTCATCGAACCGAATTTCTCCGAGTTCCTTATGAACCAGGGCATGCATGCAAGCAAAAATACAAGCAGGAGCAGCAGAACTTTCAAGATCTTCCGTGTGCCACCCCTGATAAGCAACCAGATACCTATTGAAAACGTAAGGAGTATGCCCTGAGTCCGTGCAAGATATGCCAGAGCGGATAGAACACCCAGAAGAACTACCTGTCTGAAGCTGATTTTTTCCCTGTCCGCAGCCAGCAGGATTGTGAAGAACAATGCCGTGAATAAAAGAAGGCTGTCAGGCTGTGTTGAATAGTAGACAAATAATGGATGGATTGCCAGAATAAATGTTGACAGCAATGCTGGAATTACTCCGAAAATTTTTCTTGCCCAGAGCCAGCACACCGCAAGGCAAGCAAGTCCGATTAGCAATGACAGCAGCTGTGCAGGGAGAAATCCGGGTCCGGTAATCGTGAAAAGTAAAAGAATAAGCAGGGAC
Source organism: Candidatus Aegiribacteria sp. (assembly GCA_030640155.1). GTDB lineage: Bacteria > Fermentibacterota > Fermentibacteria > Fermentibacterales > JCC-6 > Aegiribacteria. Next base: position 10,214 of record DAOWJX010000269.1, read on the forward strand.
ATGATTGGCTGTCTGTTGCATTCAGGCCTGATCGGATCGAGTGACTGATCGAACAGGGTCCATTTTCTCATGGTTGAAAATCCGTTCCCATCTCTGAGATTTTCAGCAATCTCAAGATTGGATGCTATACCATCCCCTGCCGGGATCGGATTATGAAAGATAACAATGAGTCGCAGAACCAGAGCAAGCATGAACAGCACAAGTAGAATTCTGGATTCGTATTTTCTGGTTCTTTCGGCGGATATTCTAAACATTTGATAAAGATACCAGAGGAAACAGGTGCTGTCACGGATTTGCTTACGCGCGGTCTTGCCGGACGCACCTGTTAAAGTATAGGATTAGTGTGCAGGTCCGGATCAGTGGCACCCCGAATAGAAGTCAGGATAGCATAAATTGAAACAAAAGAAAGCAGACAGCCTTTTCAAGAAGATGTTCATATTCTTCGAGAATCATGAGTTCCTCAGAATACTCGCGGCTGTGTTTGTTATCTGGCTTTTCGGAGCTTCCGTTCTGCTATTTACCGAGGGCAGATCAAACCCGGAATTTGATACCCTTTACAAGTCGTTCTGGAATATTGCCGTCTATCTTTTCAGCGGACTGGACAGTGGAGTTCCTGTCACAATTGCCGGCCGGATAATTACAACTGTCATTCTGGTTTTGAGTGCGGGTATTGTGGCTGTCTTCACCGCAGCCATAGCATCCTTCCTGATTGAAAAACGATTGAGAGGGAAAATGAAAATACCTTCGTACGAACTCAGAGATCATAT
>DAOWJX010000041.1 GCA_030640155.1 Candidatus Aegiribacteria sp.
AATTCATGGGAGATGACTTTGGTCTGGACAAGGGATATGATTCCTTCTGGATCACCGAGGATGGGGGCCCAAAGGATGCTATCACCGTTGATACCCTTCTCAGTTACTTCGGGAATAATGAAGTTTCAGAGCCATTTCTTGCGACAATTCACTTTTACGATCCCCATTCACCCTATCAAGCACCTTCTCCCTATGACACATTTTTCAAGAGCTCGGGTATAGGTGGGCTGGACGATTCGCCGCTTGATACGAATCTCTGGAGCGATCCTGCTATAATTGACCATCTGGAAGCTCTTTATGATTCCGAGATCAGATGCACCGACAGTCAGCTCTCAAGGCTTTTTCAAAGTATGAGGGAAATGGGACTGATGAATAACACTCTTGTTATACTGGTTGCTGATCACGGTGAAGAATTCATGGAGCATGGAGACACCGGGCACGCAAACAATCTTTACCAGCAGACCATTCATATTCCATTGATCCTCTCCGGTCCTGGAATAGAACCAGGTTCCGTGATTTCGCTTAACGCAGGGCAATTCGATGTGCTGCCAACAGTCCTCGCATACCTGGATATTCCCATTCCGAACCATGTTGAAGGAATAGACCTGTTAGGGGATATCCCTGAAGACAGAATCATTCCATCCAGCGGTGTAGTAGGTGACACTGCAATGGCGGCCTGTCTGCAGGAAACGATAAAGCTGATGTGGTTCGTTGAACCGGATTCAGTTGAAACCTATGATATCTCTGTTGATCCAGGCGAGATGAATCTGCTTCCCACCGACAGTCTGCTGCTGGAAGAAGTGTTAACCTACTGGGCCAGTCCATGCATATGTACACCTACACAGAATGATTCATTGGATATTGTGAATAAACTTAACGCGCTTGGCTATCTGTAATAGCCCAACAGCCTTTCCTCCGTATAGATAGACCGTGGAAAGAGTAAGACTACTTCCCGGAGATCGTGATGTTACCCACCTGAATCCAGGGCAGTATCTCGCTTCCGAAGTCGATCCTCTCTTTGGAGATTCGCCTGATGTTCTTGAGCATCTTGCCGAGATTACCGGAAATCATGGTTTCCCTTACGGGATAGAGTATTTCACCATTCTCAATGTAATAGCTGTTCTTGCACACTCCTGAGAAGTCTCCATTATCACTCGGGTTACCACCTGAGAACCTGCACATCAGGATTCCTTTTTTCACAGAGGAAACCATTTCCTCAAAAGAGTGTTTTCCAGCATCGATTACATACGCGTCACCACTGTTCACCGCTTTCGGTTTTCCTGTCTTGTTCGCGCCATAAAGACCGAGGAGGAAGGTTTTCAGAACTCCCTTCTCAATAATGGTGTTGTTCAGGGCTTCGTATCCGTCCGGTGTAAAGAAATATCCATCAGCTATCTCGTCGGACACGGGTCTTGAGTGAAGGGTCAGCTGCGGGTCAGCGATCAGCTCATTCAGGGAATCCTTGTAGATGGAAGTCCCGCTGATAAGTGGATAATCACTCAGAAACATGGTTATATAAGATAAGAATTCGTTCATGCAGTCAGGTGTGATGATAATCTCACCGGTGAACTTCCCCGATATCTCCTTTGTGCTGGTCTGTTCAGTGGATTGCCTCATGAGGGTATTGATGGAACCGTATTCGTGAAGTTCCCTGTCGAGATTTCCCGATGAAAATCCCGAGTAATTGAAGGAGGATATTTCCGCGCCTTCCTTTGAAGTGAACGTAGGGGAAAAATGGTAGATACCTCGTGAAGATTCGAAATAGACTCCGTTCGAATTACGGAAGTAGCTTTTCTTCGATACGAAATCCAGAATAGCCTGCTCAAGCATCAGGGATGGATAGGTTTTCTGGCTGTACTTAAGAAAAGCGGTAATCCTGTCATACATGAGATTGAGATTAGATTCTATCGGGCCTTTCTGGAATACTTTCGAGGGTTGCATCTCCGAGATGTCATTAGCACTGTCTGCCTCAGAGGATTCAGCCAGATCAAGCACTTCTTTTACGGCCCTGTCCAGTGATTCCGTATCGGTCTTATTGATGGAAATAGAGCCCTTTTTATCGTCTATTATCCCCATCATGTATAGTGATGTGTCATTCGTTGTTCTCAGAAGGCTGATCTCTCCGCTATCCACGTTGAATTCATCCTTGCTTTTGTCACTAAGTGTGCACTGAGCCTTCTGAATCCCAGCCTTCAGCATGGCATCAATACAGTAATTCGTAATGTCTTTTCTGCTACTCATTACCTTCCTCCTATATTGACTCTGCACTTGATGGCAGGACCGCCCATGGCTACAGGAATCGGCTGCTTCTTGCCGCACATTCCTGCTGATGTCCATTTCATCTCATCCGATACAGCAGTGACCGTTTTAAGCATATCAAAAGCTATTCCGGAGATAGTCGTGTCTCTGATTGCTCTTCCCAGTTTACCGTTCTTGATCTCGTAACCCTGAATGATACCGAACATGAACTCACTGGTGGAATCGGCCTCTCCATTGCTTGGTTTCATAAGATAGTATCCGTCCTGAACCGAGGCGATCATGTCTTCAAGTTTGCTCTTCCCCGGAAGAATAGCTGTATTCCTCATTCTGATAATAGGTTCATCGTTGAAACGGTAAGCCCGTGCGTTTCCTTTCGGTTCGTCATCGAACAGGATCGAAGTCTCCTTGTTGTGCATGAACCGTTTCAGGACTCCTCCATCGATAAGCACGACATCTTTTGCTTCAGTACCTTCATCATCGACGAATACCGGTATAGGACAGAGCTTTCCGTAAGCTGAATTTGCGAAGTCGACCATCGTAATAAGCGGGCTTGCAACCTCCTGATTAAGGTAATCGCCGGCTATCGACCCCCCTCGAACCAAATCAGCTTCAGTTGTATGCCCTATTGCTTCATGCGCGAGGATCCCGGCCAGATCGGCATCAAGGATGCATTCCCTTATCCCGGCATCAGGATATATCCCTTCAGCTTTCCGGCGGAGGTGATCGTAATGCCGGTCCATCTGCTCAAAAAGTAAATCTGGTGCGGTGAAGACATCCTCGAACTGCCCCAGACCTCCATAGATGTCGAATAATTCTATCGACTGGCCATCTCGTTCAGTCGACATGGAAATGTACATGATCGTTTTTGGTGTCATCGAATAGGCAGAAGATCCATCCGATGTCAGGAGGGATTTCTCCATATCGAGAAGCCCCAGTGCAACCGTTCTTGAACTGATTTCCTTGAATTCCTGCAGTATCCTGGAGTCAATTTCCCTGACAAAATCGATGAGATCCTTCTGAGATTTTCTGGTTTTTGAAGTTGAGTAATCTCGTATACAATTTCCCAGTGTCACAGGCAGTGGTTTTCCACCTCTGTTTTCCCTGCTGCCAAGAAACTTGGCATTTCTTGTAGCGAAGGCTATAACCTTTCTGATATTTTCGTCTTTGATCTCTGGATCGGAAGCGAATCCCCATACACCGCGACTGTATGTCCTTGCGGAAACTCCGCTGGAAGAAGATCTACTGTTGCCCATTACATCACCGTTTACGACAGCAATATTGACGGAACGGTTTTCCTGAACGCGAAGCTCCGTGTATTCAGTGAACAGGTTTGAATAACTGCCAAGCTCTTTTGGAATCATTGGATGTCCTTCCTTATGACTGTATTCAATATGCAAGTGGCATTTTTCTGTAATGAATGCCTTTCATCATTATCAATGCAAGTTGATTATACAAAACAGATGCAAATCGCAAGTGGTGAAACCATAACAGGTAAAAAGCTTCCGGACTAGTCGGGTTGAATCAAACTTGTATCTGAGCATACTCCATGAAGATGTCGGGTTCGTTGATC
>DAOWJX010000249.1 GCA_030640155.1 Candidatus Aegiribacteria sp.
CTACCTTTAACAGCCGAATGGCTGCAGAATGTGATATTTTTTAATGCAAAATGCAGGGCTGGCCAATCGGCCATTAATTAAACTAATCTCTATAGTACTATTTGTCAATTCAATAAAACTGGATACTGAAGCGATTCTCCGTATTTTACATTTATAATGAATCAGGGATCGCAATTAGAAAAGAATTCTTATTTCCCACTATAGATTACTACTGTTGAACAATAGCCAATCAATTCGCGTCAGAATTCTCAATAAGCTACAATATTCGTACTATGAAGCAGGAGAGTAACTAAGTTATCCGCATGGAGTAATTGCGTAAAAAAAATTCATCTGTGATATATCTTTAATCATGGATTATCACCTGTTTTCATTCGTGAGTATGTGATATTGTTATTACTCTGTATCTGTTGAATTAGTGAGAGGATTCAGCCAATTGAAAGGACAATCTGAAGAGCAATGAAACTCGAAGAATTTCAGGCAAAGAAACTGTTCAGAGAACAAGGCATCCCCACACCTGCCGGGATAATGGTGACCTCAGCAATTGAAGCGGAGAGCGCTGCACAGGAAACCGGATGTCCTGTTGTGATCAAGGCTCAGGTTCAGGCAGGCGGAAGAGGAAAAGCTGGAGGAGTGAAACTCGCTGAGACCCCTGCTGAAGCTCGCAGGGCAGCAGATGCAATACTCGGAATGACAATAAAAGATCTTGTGGTTCAGAGGGTGCTTGTAGATCCAGCGGTATCAATTGCAGGTGAATATTACATCGGCATAACAATTGACAGAAGAAAGAAAATCCCGGTGATGATGGCTTCCGCGTCCGGAGGAGTCGACATAGAGAAGGTTGCGGCTGACTCACCTGAAAAAATCATATTCCAGGATATCAATCCGGAGAGAGGTTTGCGATCGTTTGAAGCAAAACAAGTTGCCTTCCTATTGTTCGATGATAAGAAAAAGGCTCTGGCAACAGCATCAATAATGGTGAAGCTCTGGGAGTGCTTCAGGAAAGTAGACGCGTCTCTTGCGGAGATCAATCCGCTCGCTGAGCTTTCGGATGGTTCCATCCTTGCTCTAGATGCGAAAATAGTACTGGATGAAAACGCCATGTACAAACATCTTGAACTGGAAGAGTTAAGATTGCCGACTCCATCCGAGGAGAAGGAGCTTGAAGCTACCAGACATGGATTGAGTTATGTGCAACTCGATGGAGAAATAGGCTGCATGGTGAATGGAGCCGGTCTTGCCATGGCTACTATGGATATTATCAAGCATCTGGGAGGAACACCCGCGAATTTCCTCGATATCGGAGGCAGTTCAAGCCCTGAAAAGGTTGTTCATGCCATGGAGCTTCTGGTATCGGACGAAAACGTGAAAGCTATTTTCATAAATGTTTTTGGCGGTATAACACGTTGTGACGATGTCGCAAACGGGCTTGTCAAAGCTCTGGAACAGATAAAAACCGACCTGCCCCTTGTTGTTCGACTTACCGGAACAAATGAAGAGGAGGGGAGAAAAATTCTCTCCGATTTTGGCATACGTGCAACGGGAGATATGACCGGAGGAGCTCTTAAAGCGATTAACCTTGCCGCAAAGGGGGGTGGCAGCTGATGAGTATACTGATAAACAAACATACGCGGGTGATGGTTCAGGGCCTTGGCCGTGATGGATCTTTTCACGCAAAGGAAATGATAGCATACGGCACGAGCATCGTTGCCGGTGTGCATCCCGGGAAAGGCGGGACACATCTTGAAGGATTTCCGGTATTCAACACCGCACAGGAAGCTGTTGATGAAACCGATGCTGAATGCAGTGTGATTTTTGTACCTGCGCCCTTTGCCGAGGACGCGATTCTGGCTGCTGCGAACGCCGGCACTAATCTTGTGGTTGCGGTCACGGAGGGAATCCCTGTTCTGGATGTGTCAGGAGTTCTGATGGAATTGAATGAACTCGGAACCCGTCTAGTGGGTCCTAACAGCCCCGGTCTTATCTCACCAGGTGAATCAAAGGTGGGAATCATGCCTGGAGGAATATTCAAACGCGGACCAGTAGGTGTTATCTCCAGAAGTGGAACGCTTACATACGAAGTTGTTAATCAGCTTACCGCTGCTGGCTTCGGGCAATCAACCGCTATCGGCATGGGCGGAGACCCGATTATCGGTATGAAGTACAACGACTATCTTGAACTGCTCGAAAACGATGGGGATACTGAAGCTGTAGTAATTGTGGGAGAAATAGGTGGTTCTGATGAGCAGGATGCTGCTGCTTTCGTTAAAGAGCACATCACCAAACCGGTTGTCGGCTACATCGTTGGAAGAAGTGCTCCGCCCGGAAAGAGAATGGGGCATGCGGGCGCTATTGTTGAAGGAGCGTCCGGTACTGCAGCAGCGAAGGTTGAAGTTCTCAGAGATCATGGTATACCTGTTGCGGATACAGTCGAGCACATTGTTAAACTAATCAGTGAGAAGCTGGGAGGTTGAAATTGAGAGAAATTGACGTTACTGAAGTCGTAAAGGCGGTCAAAGATCTCAGCATCAGCACGAATATCTATCTCGGTGATGACGTGAAAAATGCTCTGAGAGAAGCGCTTGAAAAGGAGGAATCTCCACTAGGGCGGGAAATCCTCCAGGTGATTCTGGAGAATCACGTAATTGCTGAGCGTGAGAAAATGCCGATCTGTCAGGATACAGGTGTTGCAATTGTGTTCCTGGAGGTCGGTCAGGAGGTTCATTTCATC
>DAOWJX010000093.1 GCA_030640155.1 Candidatus Aegiribacteria sp.
ATTACTCCAAGCAGGATAATTGAATCAGGTCTTCCGGTAGCAATTCCTCCCAGAAAACCTTCCGAAGACAGAATATTCTGAACCGATCCGACAGGACAGGCCAGTACGCTTGATGGACAGGAGTAACAGTGCAGACCCGGAACACAGAAAATCTTCGACTTACCGGTGAAGATTGTTCCGTTGATCCAACCCTGTAAATAGAGGTTGGAAAAAACCAGTGAAGCTACCTGAACAAGCCGGCGCATTCTCTCTATCACCATCAGCCAATTCCGATACATTCAAGACAGATAGTTGCGGCCTTCTGCCAGATAACTGTCGGATTGCCCCATATGTAGCCGGAAACCAACATAAGAATGGCAACCAGAAGTAAAGACAGTCGGATTGCTAAAGGAATTCTATTCATATTTACCAACCGTACAAGAATTGGAGGCGGCGATCGGATTTGAACCGATGAATGGTGGATTTGCAGTCCACTGCCTTTCCACTTGGCTACGCCGCCTTTTAACGGGCATCAATAATACAAATTCACAGCGAATAGAACAAGATGAAGATATCTAATCGATCCAGTCAAGATTAATACAGAGCGAACCGGAATACGTCATCGGTCCGAATGGCGTTGTTATAGTCGGTACTGCGATGACAAGTACCCTGCCCAGATGATCTGAATCTCTCAGACCGGAGTCGATTCCACCAATCGCAAGAGCCAGATCTATGAAGTCCATTGGCCCCATCTCACCCATGACTACAAACGCGTCAATACTGATATCCAGCGGCAGGATCACAGTCTCACCCGATCCCGGAACTTCCAGGGCTTCACTCATGACACCGGAAGCAACCCAGGTGGTGTCGAATGATTCTCCGGAATCTCCATCAAGGTAAAGATCCCACGCAAGAGATGTTAGCGTTGCCGGTATGATGTCCGGTCCGGTCGAACCATCATTGGGATTGAAAATTCCCACATTCAATGTGAAATCCACCGGACAGCTTCCCGACGTCCATGTTGAAACCACCTCAATAATCTGTGCAGGGGAAAGATTCTCCAGACTGTCAAGCTGAATCCCGGCCACGAAGAAATCCTCTGTGCTTTCAATCCTGAACTGACACCGAAGCAACGTGAATGGATCAGAGGGACTGCAGGCCATTAAAAGAGAAAAGGTGAAAACGCTTATAGTTACAATCGGAACAAGAATTTTCTTTCTCATACATCCTTCCTTCCAGTTAATTTCATCTTCAATCAGTTATACAATATCTAATCAATTCAGTTCCAGAGACAATTGCAATTCCGGATATCAAATACTGAAGAATTTTTTTATAACTTTATAGCATACTCATAATTCACATATTATCAAAATATATTTGACATATTGAAATTCAACCTTATATCTTGTTCCAGTAGAGCTATTTCTTTGAAAGGAGTCAGTCATGAAATCTGTCTTAACCTTTTTAAGTGTCTGCCTGCTTCTGGTTACCGGCGTCTTTGCCGGGGATGTTTCAGAAGTGGAAAATATCACTGTAGGAGTCTCATCCGGAGATCCGGTGGAGATATTCACCATAAACGGAAGTATCACTGTTGAAGAGTGGGATTCCGATCAGGTGGAGGTTATCTATACGATTACCTGCAGCAGTGAAGAAGAAATGAACTTCGTTACCGTTGAATGCAATACATCCAGCGGTATTATCTGTGAGGTTGATTACGATAATGATTGGAACAGGTCGCATAGCGGGGGCGTTGATTTCGAAGTTAAAATACCCTCAGGCATCGATCTTACGATTGATCTCGCTTCCGTGAACGGACATGTATCCATAAATGGTGGAAAGGGCGAAGCGCTCCTTGAGGTTGTGAATGGAAATATCGATGCCGAAAACTTCAGTGGTGAGCTCGTAGTTAATGCCGTTAATGGAAACATCAATATCAGTGAATCTCCGGGGCTCAGAGTCGTTGAACTTGTAAATGGAAATATAGAGTGTGTTATCAATGCACTTGAAGACGATCTTGAACTTGAAGCAGTTAGCGGAAACATTACTCTTGACCTTGGTTTTAACGCAGAAGTGAGTATTGAGACAATCTCAGGTGAAATAACAATAGCTGATATTTTCAACGCTTTCATTACTAAGAATATCGTAGGATGCTCATCGGAATTCGGTGATGGGGAATTCTCCATTGATATCTGCACCGTTTCAGGAGATATCTCAATAATCGACTGAAAGCGTTGTTATCCTTTCTATGCCCCACCTGCCCTGGTCGTCTACTATCTCGATGTAGCAGGCACCCGGAAGAAGGAGATGGTCCAGCGGGTATGGCGGTTCCGCATAGCCGTCGTTTGGAGTCCAGTCGATCAGGATTCCCAGGTAAGTGCCGTCACCTTTGTAGACGTGTACCATCACCATCTCTCCGTCGGAGTCAGTCCAGGTCACGTATGCGTCGCTTCCGGCATATGCCCAGACGGGTAATCCTTCGACTCAGGTCGCTGGACTGTACTCCAGGGGCACGGGATGAAAAACAAGTCCTCCCAGCTCGTAACTGTAAAACACTATTCCGCTGCCGTCCGCCATGGGCAGTATTTTGTCCCATATCGAAAGCCTGAAACGAAGATCCGGCATGATAAGGGCTTCACTGGATGAAAAACTCTCCCAGTCGATATTGCCGTACAATACAGTTCTTCCACCATCAACCGAGAATACATACTCCCCCCCTGGCATCCAGCAGTATACTCTGATGTCGCCCTCTCCCGGATTCTCAACAACGGTTCCATCAGCGTAAAGCAGGCACTGTTCTCCATCCTTCCGCACCAGAATGGCATCACCCAGAACCCACTTCTCTACTTCGAAGTAATATTCAGTATCTTCGGGATCACCGAATACAATCTCTCCCGTGGACATGTCCACGATCATGCCGATGCACATGTCGTCTACCGCTACAAGATCCGAATAGGGGCAGGCGACGTATCCATCGTTGAAACAGAGACCGCTTCCGGTCCTTTCCCCGCTCTGGAGGTTGATTTTAGAGAAAGCCTCAATGTGCTCACGATCAGGATCTCTACGGAAATAGGCCAGAAAATCCTCCAGACCGGTCTCCGATGACACGAAAGGCTGTCCATACAGATTCATTGAATCCATGGTGAAGTCGAATCCCGGACCTCCTCCCACCTCCCAGGCAAGTGCAGCAAGCCAGGCGGTTGTTCCATATACAGGAGCAACTACGACGGCCAGCGGCCATGGAACATATTCATCAGCTTGAAGCATATCGTCCGGGATAGCGACGAACCGGGCGAAGCAAACCCACTGTCCATCCGGACTTGCGCACAGATGCACCAATGTTGTTGCCTCTTCCCATCCTCTATCTGTGGGATCCCATCCTGGATCCCAGGGTCTCGCGGAATCCGGGGAGTGAACACTCATAATGAAGAAATTGGCATCGCTATCACAGTAGAGCACTTCTGTGTCATTGAGTACAGTGA
>DAOWJX010000209.1 GCA_030640155.1 Candidatus Aegiribacteria sp.
AAAATAGTTGTAGAGATATTGATCCGAATCAAGCTGAACAGGGCTGTTAAGAGGAATCTCATCGTACTGTGCCACCATTAATGTGTCCTGTTGAATATCTCTGATTGCCCACAGATCAAACTCGTACATATCAGTATCGGGGAACCATGTTCTCCTATCAACCATAGGTGGAAGAGGCACTCTCGATCGAACCTCACCCCAATCATCGCCACCGAGCCTGAAAGCAAGTCCGATTCTGTGCCTGCCCCAGGTGTTGTAAAGCTGATTCAGCGGCAGACTGAAGGCATAATCGAGTTCAATTGGAATCGATCCTTCCGTTCTTGCTGAAAAACCTGCTGAGATTTCGTGGGAAAGTCCTGAAGCTTTGAAAGAATACCCGGTTCTGACTCCCCATGTGGAATTTGAACCGATCCATTTTTCAAAACCTGCTGAGAGGTTGAGGTCGAGTTTCCCTCCGATTCTTTCAATACCGTAATCAATCTGCAGAACAGGAGTGAAAAATCGGGGATAGAACGCAACACCAAGAGAAAACTGCATACATTGTCTATCAGTGGTTTCAAGGCCAAGATCTGGTTGAATAATATTCCTGACAACACCTGCTAAAGTAGCAGTTCTCCCCAGTTCAGCCTGAAAACCGGCATTAAGGCCTATTCCCTGCCCTTTTAGTCCGTATATGGCAAACAGAGGGTCATAAGATGTGAATTCATTATCCGCAAATTGCCTGAAGAGATATCTTCCTGTTAATCCGATTGATACAGGGAATATCCCTGGTCGGAACGCAAAAGAAAGATTTGCCTCCCCTTCAGAGTAGAGATCGGGAGATGTGAGATAGTCAGCTCCCGCTGAAAAAGCAACAAATTCCGACAGAGGATGCAGGTAACTCAGAGCTGCGTAATGGAGTGAACCGTTATCCATATTAGGATACAGGCTCGAATACTCGGTACCGATGAGAATTCTTCCAGTTCGCAGGATTGAAGCGGGATTCCACCAGGCACCCCAGGCATCATCGCCAAGTGAGATGAAAGCTCCTGAAAGTCCCATGGCTCTGGAGCCTGGCATCAGATCCGGGGAAGCTGTAGACACGCACAAAAGGGGCAGAAGAAGCAGGAGTACTATCTTGCAACGCATACTACACCACTCATCCTTTTGTTTCCAGACCAGGCCATATAAACGTAGATCCCTCCGGAAACAATTCCCCCTCCATCATCCCTTCCATCCCATGATGGTTCTTCACCTTCAATTGTTACAATTGGGATACCTTCCATACTGTAGATTATCACAGTTATCAGATCTCCATCGGCCGCCGGCCAGATGAAATTCGCAACGTCGTTGATTCCATCTCCATTCGGAGTGAAGGGATTTGGAATTACACTCATTCCCTGCCCGAAGTCCCGCTGCATGGGAAAGTCGTGTACGGTCATCTCATCCTCATAGATGAAAACTGTATCCGTTACTGTGATGTATCCGTACTTCTCAGCACGAATAGGAACAGGTCCAACTGGAACATTCTCGAAACTGTATCTGCCGTTTGAATCAGTGAGCTGCTCGAGCCCCATCTCTATCACGCTTACATATACATCCAGAAGTCTCTGACCAGTGTAAACGTCCCAGACTTCACCGGAAAGTGAGCCGCTGGGACCCTGTGGCGTCGCGCTGGCCATGTTGCTGTAATCACTTTCTCCGTATGGATTCTCATAGAGTGTGGTTGCCCAGTAGTAATAGGTAACTCCGTTGCTGACGAGAGAATCAACATATGAAGTATCACTGGAGGAAAGGCTTACGATCGGATCAGGCTCCGGTCCGAGTGGACTCAGACTACGGTATATCTGATAGCCGATTAAGCCTTTGGAACCAGTTCCGGGTTTTTCCGCGGACGGAGGGCTCCAGCTCAGAGGGATGAATCCGTTGTTGCCACTTTCAGCAGTAAGGTACTCAGGTGGCGCAAGGATACCTTCAACGGAAAAAGGACCGTAAACCGATTTGTTATTCGATTCGGAAGATTCTTTTATCTGGTTTTCAACATCAACAACAGCAATCATGTATCGTATACCCATATCAAAATACGAGAATGTAACGGGCGCACTGTAAGATTGAGTCTCACCTCCCTGAAGGGGTGGAACCATAAATGAAATCAATGGATTCGAAGTGCTGTCAGGATCCTCTTCAAGATAGAGCACAAGCTCACATTCTCCTGCAGGTCCCTGTCCCTGATTGGTAACGACAACCGAGAACAGAACTGTCTGTCCAACGAAGAATGGAGGTGAGAGGTCCGGACTGGGAGATGACACAATAAGATCAGGATACGCTAGAACAACCTGAAATATCGATGAATCGGGCTGCAATCCGAGATTTGCCGCTGCAACCCGTGCAAGCAGATCATACGTTCCAGGTTGATCAGGAGTCTCTATTGTAAAGGTATCGACACTCACAGCATCTCTGTAAACAAGGTTACCCATATATCGCGGGACTGATACTTCTCCTCCGAAGCCGGAGGGTGCTTCAATACTGCCCCATGTTCCAACCGCAATATATCCTCCGTCATTTATTACACTGAGAGGAAGTCTCAGATCGGCTCCGGGGGCTGCGTAAATGGTTGTATCCACTGGTGACAGAACTCTCACATCCGGATTTCTGGAATAGGTGTACACCACAAGTGAATAATCTTCCTCTTCAAATGGGTTTCCAGGATCCGACCAGCTTTCAGCCACTATTTTTGCTCTCCAGGCGCCGGATTGTGGATTCTCAATGCATATTTTCTCCAGTGGACTCTCGCCTGTTACACCAACCGGCAACGTATAGTTATAAATGACTTCGTCAGGTGATATCAGTGAGAAATCAAGGTCGTTGCCTATGGAGGCTCCTGGGACATCGCTGTATGCCATTGCCCCGGACAACGAAAGGGTTGTTGATGGAATGTAGAATGTCCATTCTCTGTAGAGTTGACCTTCAATATATGTCTCATAAACCCAGAGAACTCGATCAACTTCTTCCGAGAAGTAAACACCGGGAAGATGGAAAGCGTCAAGAAGTCCATATCCGTATCCTGTAGTCGCGTAGCCGCTGAGAGGAGAGCCGGTATTACCGGCAAGAGGAATGGAACTTGCTGCGAGAAGAGCCGCGATATCCTCAGGGTGTACAAGATCACCATATTTCTCAAAACAAAGCGCAATCGCTCCGGACACGTGCGCAGCAGCCATGCTTGTACCAGCTCTTCGCGTATAGGATGATACACCAGGCCATCTGTTCTCCGGATCATCCAGCCACAGACCATTATACATCGCGTTTG
>DAOWJX010000094.1 GCA_030640155.1 Candidatus Aegiribacteria sp.
CCTCAGACACGCAACCTGAGCCTTCAGAACTTCCTGAAAATTGTGAGGTAGAATCCGTGTCGACAGGCCAACCGCGATACCCTCAGCTCCGAGAAGGAGAACAGCGGGGAGTTTCACAGGCAGTAGAAGAGGTTCACTGTTTCTGCCGTCATAACTCGGAGAAAAATCCGTTATCCTCTTGTTGAAGAGGGTTTCTCTTGCAAGGTCGGTAAGCCTGCACTCGATGTACCTTGACGCAGAAGCCCGGTCACCTGTGAAAATATTCCCGAAATTCCCCTGCCGTTCGATGAAATAACCTCTGTTCGCGAGTGAAACCAGCGCATCTCCTATGGATTGATCACCGTGGGGATGATATTTCATGCAGTGGCCGATGACATTGGCAACCTTGCTGAACCTTCCATCGTCCATCTCGAACAGAGACCAGAGTATCCTGCGCTGGACCGGTTTGAGTCCGTCGGCATCATCAGGTATGGCTCTGTCCTTTATCACGTAGGAAGCGTACTCAAGGAAATTTCTGTTGAATAACTTCTTCAGGCTGGTATCGCTCATATGAGGTTCTCCATAATGAATTCACGTCTTTCAGGAGTGTTCTTGCCCATGTAAAATCTGAGCATGTCGGGTATTTCTTTCAGGCGTGTTATTCGAACCGGCTCAAGTCTGATATCAGGACCGATGAACTGACCGAATTCCTTGGGTGATATCTCGCCCAGACCTTTGAATCGCGTAACCTCAGCTTTCTTTCCAATCCTCTCAATCGCTTTGTCCCGTTCTTTCTCGCTGTAGCAGTAGAACGTTTCTTTCTTATTCCTGACACGGAATAATGGTGTCGCCAGAATGAACAGGTGCTCATCAAGAACAAGACCTTCGAAGAAATGCAGAAATAGAGTCAACAGCAGGTTTCTGATGTGCATTCCATCAATATCGGCGTCGGTAGCGAGAATTATCCTGTTATACCTCAATCCTTCGATATCATTCTCGATATTCAGGACTCTCATGATGTTGTAAATCTCTTCGTTCTTGTAGACAGTGTCCTGCCTGTGACCGTAACAATTCAGCGGTTTGCCTTTCAGGGCGAAAACAGCCTGTGTATATACATCCCGGCTTGCAATAATACTTCCGGCAGCACTTGCCCCTTCAGTGAGAAATACTGAGCTTTCCTCCGCCCTGGGATCGGTGTCGCCAAGGTGGATTTTACAGTCCCTCAGGTTGGGAATTCTCAGAGCGATCTTCTTGGCCTGCTGTCTGGCTTTTTTCTTCACATTGCTGAGCTCGGTGCGTACTTTCTGATTTGTCTTGACTTTATTAACCAGTATTTCAGCGTCTTTCGGATTCCTGTGAAGATGCTGTTCGAGTTCGGTTTTGACCGTATTCACGATCCATCCCCTGATGTCACTGTTGCCCAGCCTGGTCTTGGTCTGAGATTCGAATACCGGCTCCTTAAGACGAATGGAAATTGCGGCTATTATTCCCTCACGAACATCCTGGCCTGAATAGCTTTCACCGGTAAAGGAATTGATCCCCTTGGTTACGCCCTCCTTGAATGCCGAGAGATGAGTCCCTCCGCTTGAAGTGTACTGCCCATTTGCAAATGAAAGATACCTCTCGCCAAAATCAGTTGTATGAGTAAGGACAAACTCCAACGTTTTCATTCGGAAGAAAATTACCGGATATATCGCCGTGTCACCTGCTTCATCATACAACAGATCCTTCAGACCATCTTCGGATATATATGTCTGTCCATCCAGTTGAACCTTGAGTCCGGCATTGAGATACGCGTAATGCTGGCACCGATCCTGCAGGAACTCCTCCCTGAAAGCGTAGTCTCCAAATATTTCGGGATCAGGTGTGAATTCAACCAGAGTCCCGTTCCTCTTTTTGGTGGTACCGGTTACATCGCTCTGAAGCTCTCCTCTGCAGAATACAACCTCCCGATATTCACCGTCACGATAGGCTACAACCCTGAAATGCTCCGACAGAGCGTTCACTGCCTTGGTTCCAATTCCGTTCAGTCCAACGCTGAACATGAAGACATCCGTGTTATACTTGGCTCCTGTATTGATCTTCGAAACACATTCAACCAGCTTGCCAAGCGGAATTCCCCTGCCGAAATCCCTTATTGAAAGAGAACCGTTCCCCTGCCTGACTTTAATGCGCTTACCGCACCCCATGATAAATTCATCAACCGAATTATCCATTACCTCCTTGAAGAGAATATAAATACCATCATCGGGATGAGAACCATCTCCAATACGACCGATATACATACCGGTTCGAAGACGTATATGTTCGATGGAGGAAAGTGTTGTTACTTTGCTCTCGTCGTACACTGTGCTGGATTCAGCGGAATTTTGTATTTTATTCATTTTATACCATATGTTTGGTGCTAAGTTATATTCCTATACAGTATATAGTATAATTATGGAAAGTCTATTACGCTACCCGCAGGGCAGTCTATCCTTGATTCTGTCCTCGTTCAGAAAATGCTATATACATGGATAGCGTTGATATTAGAATGCCAGTTGGTTATAGTAGAGCCCGAAATCGAATGGAGACAGATGAACCAAGCACCTGACAGGGTTGTGCTGAGGAAGCTGGTTTCCGCGTTGCGGGAACGGCACTATATGCACACGGTCAGATTTCCTTCGCTTCAGAGACCATTCTTCATGCTGCCGTTCGAGCCAAATGTTATGCTCTCTTACACCAGGAACAAAACCAGCCCGTTCACGCCTTCAGCACTGCCTTCGCTTTACAGGTTCAGGTGGTTCGCGAAACATCCGGATACCGCTTTGCTGTACAGGTTCTTCTTTCTCAATCAACCTGCTCCCTTGCGGCACCTTTCAAAGATCCTTGGTAACGAACTGATCGGACAGCTTGTAGATGCGGGGATCGTGCAAAAATCAGATGGACATGCAAGGGCAACCTTCAGAATGGTTCCATACGGTGATACCATTTTTCTCTCCGATCCGGATCAGGGGGACGCTAGAACCACCATTCAGTACGTTTACTTAGGTGGTGATTCGGTCACTCTCTCGAACTTCGTATCCACCAGAATGCTTCACAGATCCTACGGGAGAGGTCTTGATCTCTGTGCCGGCACAGCTTTCCAGGGGCACAACATCAAATCCCACTGCGATTCAGTTATCGCAGCAGAATTCAACCCCAGGGCTGTGGATTTCGCCAGAGCAATACTCTACGCGAACTCAGTGCCAGACACGTTCTCGGTGATTCAGAGCGATCTATGGCAGAACGTCACCGGAAATTTCGACATAATCGTATCGAATCCACCCTACTATCCGGTACCGAAGAACAAGTGGAATCCCATGATAATGGATGTATTCGGAGGAGCTGATCACGGTATGGAGAAACCGCTGACAATCTTCGATGGATTCGGTCAGTTCCTGAATCCATCAGGTGAGGGAATACTGCTTGCGGCCTCTCCCATCATCAAAGGTGAAGATGTACTGCTGTCCAGGTTGAAACCTTTAGCGGAGAAGCACGGTCTGGAAACGGTTCTGGTGCCCTGGAAGTACACAAATATGCGGCTGGATCCAGAGTACCAGGTGGAAAACAGTATCGACTACCTGATTCATTATATAGTCCATGCAAGGCTGACCGGGAATGGTTCCGTTATCTCATCTGGATACCCTTTCCTTGTCAGGACATTACAGAAACTCCAGTTAGGATTCCAGAAAATGCTGCCATCCTGGCCACGGCGCTGATTACAGTTTGATTCGATTCCGGGACATGATTTCCATTTCCTCTGCCGGATGATATAATTCGTCTCAATGAATTCCGGAGGTACGTTTGAGAAGATCATCCCAGGTGGTAAATAGCGCTGTTATGCTTGCAGGCCAGTTCTTCGGCAAGGGGCTGCTATTCGTCTCCATGATGCTCCTTTCCAGATATCTGCCCAGCGAGGAATTCGGGAGCTTCCTCTTTTCAATCGTCCTGGGACAGGTATACCTTTTCATTGCTGATATGGGAGTATCCCTGGTTCTGAACAGTCGTTCATCCCTCCGACCAGAAGATACCCAGGATCTGTTCTCCAGTTCCTTCTCTCTGAGAATCGTCTTCGCAGTATTGGGATTTCCCCTGCTCATTCTCTCAGGTGTGCTGCTGGGAATGACCTCTGAAAGACTGGCGGTTCTGGCGGTAATCGGGCTGTCTGTTGCTTTCGAGGCTTTCGCAGAGCTGTACTACTCGGTCTTCAGATCCCGGGAAAAGATGGTCTTCGAATCAGTTTCACGGGTCTTCAAAGGTCTGTCAGGACTGATCTGCATATTGCTGGCAATCCATTTCCGCATGGGACTGCTCGTTATTGCTCTTACCTTCGTATTCAGAGCGCTCGTAGCAGTGACCGTTGCATTCGTCAGTCTGAGAAAGGTTCACGTTTCAGCCACGCTGTCCATGAATGCCCGGAAGGCCAGGGAACTCCTTCTGGCCGCGCTTCCTCTTGGAATAATGGGTCTGGTTACGATTCTTCATCTCAGAGCTGACAATGTTGTCATCAGGCAGATCATGGGTGAGAGTGCAGTGGCTGCATGGCAGGAATGTCTCAGACTCGTCGAACTGCTAATACTCCTGGTGGCACCCACACTTCTTCCCGGAGCTCTGTTTCCCGCTCTATGCAGAAGTTTTCGAGATGGAGTATACCTGGAGAAGGTGGGATCGATGGCAAGAGTCTTCACAGGCATGGCAGTAGCTTTCACGCTTCCGGTGTGGTCTACCGGGACAGGTTTCCTCAGACTGGTATGGGGTAGTAAATACCTGAGAGGTATCGACCATGGAGATCTCCAGGTGTGTCTGTATTTTGCTCTCTCCGGCTTGCTGGTCGTCTATCTGATGCACATCCTCCTGGCTTCGCTTCTTGCTGTGAACAGGGTGAAGATCGTCATTCCAGTTACGGGAGCTGCTCTGCTTCTGGTAATAGCATGTAACTGGCTTCTTCTCCCAGTGTTGGGACTCGTCTCCGCCGGTATGATGTTCCTTGCCGGTAACCTGCTCATTGTTCTCAGTTACTGGGTTTTCCTACGGACGCGTGGATATCAGATCAGGATATGGATACCTGTTCTCATGTCACTGCTCCCTGCGATACCAGCCGCTGCCTCAGCATTTATGGTCTCGGATTCACACATAGCTCTGCGGTTGCTGCTGCCCACGGCGATATACGTCCCGCTTTGGATTGTAACGGGAGGATGGCGTTCTGTTCGAACAGTATTTCCCTTGATCAGCGAATCAATACGCTCCTAGCCTGCTTGCTTCAGGGAAGCATCTCCCGGATCTTAATGGCGAGATCCCGGATTCCCTTCTTCCTCCCCGGGAAGTCAAACACACTTTTATCCTTCGTCTCCTCGAGGATGGAGCAGTCGGTCCCGAATCTGCTGACGAACTCCTCAAAACCCTCGGGCAGCTCGAATGCTTCCCGTTCCATTACGATAGACAGGGCTTCTTCTCTACCGATCACTCCTGCTCTTATCATGTTTGAATAGAGATACTCGTACTTGCCGAAGCCCGCTTTTCTCCTGAACAGATAGCTGGAGTGAGGTGTACCCAGGCAATCGTATCTGATATCGGACATGGATTTGTTATAATCCAGCTCCCTGTTGAGAGTGTCATAGATCATGGGAAGATCCCATTCGATGTAATCCGGCAGGTTGAAGTACTTCACTCCGAACATCCTCTTCCAGCTTGGGAAGAAAAAATCCCAGGACAGGTTCTTCCTGGAGAACCGGTCCTTCATGATGTTCCAGAAGCAGACTCTGTCCATGTACGCGTATTCAGGGGGCGGAGCCTCGGTAATGTCACTGAATCCACCTGCTATGAGCCTGATCCCGTGGATATCGGCTATCCTGAATATTGTTGTGGGTATAAGTACAACACATGCCGAGCAGAATTCGCCTGTCTGGCGCAGGGCGTGACCGTAAACCTCGTAAAGGAACTCCTTCGAGGGTGAATAGGTGTAGAGGTCAACACCCAGCTTGTCAGCCCCGCTTTTTACGAAGAGCTGGGCTCCATCCTCTGCGAATCCGTTATCCAGATTGAATGCAAGAGGGGTCATCCCGTACTTCGTCTTCAGGAGCCACAGACAATACGTTGAATCCTTACCTCCGCTGAAAGGAACCATGCAGTCATATTTGCCCTTGCCCTTACCGCGGTATCGGTCCATCATCTTCGCAAGTTTTCTCTCTCTTGCAGCCCAGTCTATTCCGGAGTATTTCACGTCATGCTCTCTGCAGACCCTGCACACACCGTTTTCATCAAAATCAATGTTCGGGTAGTTTTCCGGGAGAATGCAACGTGTACACCTTCTTACCATATCAGTCATTTCAGGCCTTTCAATAAGTATCAATCAGTATTTCCGACTAAATTGGTATATAATAGACAGGATCGCTTCAAGCTATACCCTGTAAGAGACTTCTTCCTCAAGCCCGGCTTCTCTGAGCGCTTCCTTCCTGCGAACCTTCCTGGTGGTTGTCTTGGGAAATTCGTCCTCTCTGATGATAAATCGCGCGATACGCTTGTATAAGGGCTGAGATAAATTGAAAGCATGCACAACTTTCCTCATGTATTCAGCAAGATACTCAGTTGTAAGGCTGAAATTATTCTCCTCGGCGTACTCAATGAATTTCTCCATGTTCGGTACGATGATAAGCCATATCTCCTCACCTTTGGTTTCTGTCTTCTTTCCGGTAGCCATGCATTCAAGAATATTGAGATCCTGGCCTATTTTCATCTCAATTTCTTCCGGATAAACATTTTTCCCGTTCTTCGCGATAATAACGTTCTTCTTCCGTCCGGTTATGAACAGATACCCGTCGTCATCAATATGACCATAATCACCTGTTCTGAACCATCCGTCATCAGAAAGAACCTCTGCGGTAGCCTCGGGATTGTTGAAATATCCTTTCATCACGTTTGGTCCTCTTGTAATGATTTCTCCATTTCCTTCTATATCAGGATTTTCGATTCTAACTGAAACTCCGGGAAGAACCGGTCCCACTGAACCTATTCTGTTTGCTTTTTCCCTGTTGACGGAAATAATTGGAGCGGTTTCCGTAAGACCGTATCCCTGAATGAAGGAGAAACCAAGTTTCAAAAAGCCATCAACTACATCAGGAGAGATGCCGGCTCCTCCGGAAATACAGAGTCTCATAGTACCACCAAGTTTATCGTGAACCTTCGAGAATATCTTCTTTCTGATACCTTTGCTTCCAA
>DAOWJX010000337.1 GCA_030640155.1 Candidatus Aegiribacteria sp.
GGATCTCCAAGAAGGACCATTCCCAGATGCCATGACCTTTCAGATGGTGACAGTCCGCCCTGAGCTATGTAATCCCACCAGTCAGCGTATGCTTCACCAATAGACGCACCGTTCCCCATAGGTGAGTAGAATGGCGAGAAATGGAGCATGGCACCGCTTTTAGTGCTTCCAACAGAAGCCAGGCCGGACGCAGTACAGAATGTATATACGGAGCCCATGCAATGAACAGTTGTGAACCTGGCATTGGAGCAGGCAAACAGATTGTAGAAGTGAGCAAAAGGGTTCGCGGGAACCAGTTCATTCCATGTAGTGGTCGGACCGGGCTGCCAGTAGTGCGTGTCAGGTCCGGAATGAACGAATGGACTTATCCACACGTAAGTACCGGGAAGCCTGTTCTCAAGATAGTCAGTGCCATTAGTTGCGCTTGACTGACTTACAAGAACGGTATTTGAATAGAGCTTGCCCATGTCAGCAGCCCATTCATCTGCCCATGGGATCCAGTCATCGTCCACATAGCATAAAGCAACGGGCATTACAGGATCGTTATTTGTTCTCCACTCATGGTTATGCTGGATGTAGTCATTGAGCAGGTCGACAGGATCACCGAGAGCAGTAAGATTATCAACTTTTATTCTACCGACATAGATTTCAGGATCAAGACTTCCACTGATGGTATCGTACTTGCCATCGGTACCTGGAACACCGCCGGACGGGTATCCTATCCAGAGATCCTCCCATGAACCATCCAGATCCATATAGAAGTAATCGACTGGAAATGATTCTCCATACCTCGTAAAATCGTTATCCATCATGCACCATGCCACAGAAAGATTACCGATGAGTATTACACCTTCAAGATCGTTATTATTGTATTGAAATTTGAGGTAATCCTTGATATCCTCAGGTGAGGTGTAAGGAATTTCAATCACCTCCGCAGTCAATCCCTGAGAGGCAAGATCAGCAATCCACTGATCCAGCAGCCCCGCATCAAGACTGTCTGTTAATCCCTCTTCGAAGATCAATATTAAATCAACTCCATCAGCTCCAACGATTATTCTTGCGCTGAAGGGCTCATAATCAGGCTGACTGTCAAGCCATTCCTCGTATGTATCCGGAACGTAATCAGGATCCGGATTAACTGTAAGTGGAATTTCATCGTAAATATCACCAAGTAATGCCATTGCAATCAAAATCAGAACCATGCTAACCTCCGAGGGTCAAACCTTGTATTTATACTTATTGTTTTATTATCACCTTATTTTATGCTATAATCTCGCTCTTTCTTTACAATACGTGACACAGTTGCATAGTTAAGTTCTAAGAAATCAGCTATCTTCTTTTGGCTGTATCCATATTTAATATATGCCTTATATATAGCTTTGTCTCTTGCTTCTTTTACAGACCTTACACCAGGGGCAAGCAGTTTCTCAATTGAAGGCCTATCCGAATATCGCTGGCGTTTCGTAAATTCAGATTCGTTTTTAGAATCATTCATTATATCTCTCAGAGACTCAACAAATTCGTCTTTCCCGAGTATCAATCCCCCTCTGGTATCTTCAAGCGGAGAATCACCTGATATTCCATCAAGTACAAACTTCCTGAAATTTCTCTCGGCTGTTTCAAATGAACTTTCAAAATGCTTCTGCAGGGCAGCGGTCTTAATAAAGGGCATGCTTTCATCAATTCCAACCATCTGTCTGTAACTGCTCCATAGATAATCTTCCGGCCTCTCAACAATTCCCGCTTTCACAGGATTAAGTACGATATACCTGCATAGTTCCAGGAAGTAATTCTCACCATCAACGACTATCGCATTATATCTCCCCTGAAAAACATGTCCGACAAGACCATGATGCTTATTGAAGTACTGTGCGTATATACCGTTAAGGTTTTGCATTCCTATAGACAGATTCATTTCGGGAGTTTCGATAAATAGATGGTAGTGAGTATCCATGAGACAGAGGGCATAGCATTTCCACTTTAACCGATCCAGTATTTTCTGAAATATTTCTGAAAACTTATGTCTGTCATCATCATCAAGATAAATAGGCTGGCAACCGTTACCACGAACATATATATGGTAGAGCGCTCCCGGGAACATAATACGTAATGGTCTTGTCATGGAGATATTATAATGACATAATGTCAAAATACAAGGTTTGACCCCTTAGCGGAAGAATTGGTAGAGATCGAGGTGCCGGATGGCGAAATTCAATGCCGGGTACAGGATTCTTGAGAGGGCTCCAAACCAGAGGAGACCGAACACGATAAACAGTCCGAAACGCTCAAGCTTTCTATAGCTGTACAGAGCCTGTCCATGAAGAAATCTCGCTACAATTCTACTGCCATCAAGAGGTGGAATAGGCAGAAGATTGAAAACCATAAGAACAATATTCATCAGAGCGGCCATGGCCAGACTGTGCATGATTATAGCCGGCATTATACCGGATGCGAGATGAAGTAGAACCGTTAACCCGAGGGCAATAGCAAGGTTTGTCGCAGGGCCAGCGATAGCAACCCACATCATTCCCTGCTTCGGATTTCGGAAATGCCTCGGGTCAACCGGAACCGGTTTTGCCCATGCAAGCAATATCGGGCTGTTGGTTATTAATAACATTGCCGGAAGGAGAATGGTTCCAATAGGATCTATGTGAGGAATGGGATTAAACGTGAGTCTGCCCATTCTATAGGCTGTGGGATCACCAAGCTTCAGGGCAACATATCCATGGGCTATTTCATGACATACGACACTGAAGAAAACAAGGATAATTACGAATGGAGTCTCAATCCCCATTATCTTCTCCTGCCGGCAAGGAGCAGCCAGATCATCTGCCCCAGAGAGGCAAGCGCAGCGGCAACGTAAGTCATGGCGGCGGCTCCAAGGACTTTTCTGACGCCCTGCAGTTCACCTGCAGTCATACTGCCGCTTATCTCAAGGTAAGCGACTGCTCTTCTGCTTGCATCGAACTCAACGGGAAGAGTAACCAGCTGAAACAGCAGCGCTGCACCGTACAGAGCAGCGCCAATGTAATAAAGCGCGGTAATATGAAAGAACAGACCGCCGATTATCAGTGGAAACAGCATCTGGGATCCAAGATTAGCGACCGGAACCAGCTTCTGTCTAATCTGGAACGGACCGTAGCCCATCGCGTCCTGAACAGCGTGACCTGCTTCATGCGCGGCAACTCCAACGGAAGCAATTGATGTCCCCGTGTAAACATTCCGAGAGAGTCTGAGAGTGCTGCTGCGGGAATCGTAGTGATCCGTAAGATGCCCTGAGATTTCTTCAATACCAATATTGGCCAGGCCATAGTTATCAAGTATCTGTCTCGCGATGAAAGCCCCGGAAAGCCCTCTGTCAGTGGTAACCTGACTGAACTTCCTATATGTGCCGTTTACCTTTGATCTGGCTATCATGCCTATGATCATAGCGGCAATGATGATCAGAAATCCCGCATTCATGTCGACAAATCCTAGATACATTTCCCGTCCCCTGTCCCATCTTTGCGCGGACGTTCACCCAGTGAGTGCATGTCCGTAGTAAGCCTATTTGTTTGAATGAATATAAGCAAGATTCTCCTGATGCGGGGACACGCAGCAGAGTCTGCATGTCCCCGGGTCAGGTTTTTGGGGGACACGCAGCAGAGCCTGCATGTCCCCGGGTCAGGTTTTTGGGGGACACGCAGCAGAGCCTGCATGTCCCCTCGCTGTTCTTTTGCTGAGAAGCGTCTCAAGGTGCTTCTGTATTTTATCTCTGGTGATTTCATTCTCGAAATCAGCAGGATGAATCGCGAACCTGACAGTCCGCATTCCGCCAAGGACAACTCTGGATGACTTAACCCAGAGATCAGCCATCCATCTCTTCAGGCTGCCGCCTCCCGCATAATTCACGACCGGTACTCTAAGATAAGTCTGACCGGTCATGGGGTTCCACGTTCTCCATCTGCTTTCAGCATATATGAATCCGGTTTCCGAAAGCGCTTTAAGTGTTCCAGTGCTGTATAGCCATGCCGGCGCAGTGAAACCTGTTATATCAATTCTCAGAATTCGCTCAAGTTCGTCTTTCCCCTTTTTCAGCAATTCAGCAGCAGTCTGGTGGTCAAGTCCCAGGAATTCTCCCTCTCCTCTTGTGAAGAGTGCCGATCTTACTCGATCAACTGCTGCGTGACTGCCGATGCTGTCATAATGATGGTACCCATGGAGAATCATCTCTGTTCCCTCAGCAGACAGGTCTCTGAGCCATTCGCAGAATCCTGGGTAATCCTCAAGCGGCCACTTCCCCCAGAAGTCGGGAACTACCAGCATGCTGTACTGTGCCGCTCCCAGTTTAACCAGCGTATCATGAATCCGCAAGATGGTTTTTTCATGCCTTGGAGATACATCGTGCAAGGTAATATGAACC
>DAOWJX010000254.1 GCA_030640155.1 Candidatus Aegiribacteria sp.
GAAGCCAGCTGCTGCCACCGCTCGCCAGAATCTCCTGGGACAGCATGGCTGACAATGACCAGGAGGAGTTGTCTGTATCAGTGTAGCCTCCGGTCATATCAGGTGTTGAACTCCATGAATGCCCTGCAGAAGAATTGAATGTGAGTGAGGGCCACAGAAATGATTTCGATGATGATACTGCTGCATCAGCAGAAAAAAGATCCGCTGATGACCTGTCAAGATCAGGAGAATTCTTAAAAGCCAGCTGAACCCATCCGGAAAGGTCCAGAACAAGTGCATCATCCTGTCCGAACAGCACTGGAACCATTAATAGCAGAAATATCGAGACTGTTCTCATTTGCTCAACACACCTTTCCTTTTAAGCTGCCGGTGCGAACATCACCGGAAGAGATATAAGCATAACCCCAATTATATATACAGAAAAACAGAGCCGGATTCCCCATGAGTACCTCCGTTCAAGAATGGCTGAAAGCCCCCTCCCCCAAAGAAGAAGCGCTGCAATTGAAGGAATGTCGATACTGCTTAGAAATCTGAACAGGAAAACGTGAACTCTTGATGGATTCAACGTATCAACCGGAACAAAGACTGCAAAATTCAGCCTTACCGTTGGAGGTACTGAAAGCAATATAACAACAACAACCAGCAGCATACCGGTAAGCATGTATGCTGCCTGAGACAACATCGCAGATGTTATGAAATCCCCAATCCTCCCAACTTTCCTGGTCTCAACAGCGAATACTAATCCAAAAGCTGCCAGAGCACTGATGACAGCCATCAATCCTCTTTCAATAAGCCTTGCAAGCGGGAGGCTTTCCATCATTCCCCGAATTTCATAAATCTCACTCGCAATAACACTGTCTGCCTGTACAGGAGTAAAATCCTGTTCTATCAACTCATGCATCCTCTCATCAGTCCATTCTTCCTGCACCTCGCCCCAGTTGATGAGCAGTGTTGGAACGTAACCGGATGCAGAAATCACTATTACAGATGCAATCATTACAATCCCGGCGGTCCTTGTATTCTTAAGAAGCAAGTAGGCGCGATCAGTCTGCCAGAATTGAGTGAATACGGAAAGGAGAGATTCAACGGTTTTCCTATTCCGCATATGTCACCTTCTTCTCCTTGTTTCAACTGCCTTCCGGTAAACCTTCACGTACTGTTCAGCTCGGCTGCTCCAGGAATTGTCCTGCTTCATACATCTCTTCACCAGCCAGGTCCACTTTCGCCGGTTCCCGAACAACCCCCTGGCGCGAAGAACTGTTCTCAACAGTTCATCCGGATCAGCATTATCAAAAACAAAGCCGAAACCGTTGTCTCTCTCATCGATCACCGTGTCAGCAAGTCCACCGGTCTTTCTGACAAGAGGCACAGCTCCGTACCGCATGGCCATCATCTGCGCAAGCCCGCATGGTTCGAATCTGCTGGGCATGATGAAAAGGTCACATCCCGCGAATATCGAGCGAGCCATTTCTTCATCATAATCCAGAGTAACAGAGATTCTCCCGGGATTCTTTTTTGAGAGTTCTTTGAATTTCTCCATATAGCGCTTTTCTCCGGTTCCGAGAATGACGAAATTCAACCCTTCCTGAATAAGTTTACCGACAATGGGAAAAAGCAGGTCCAGCCCCTTCTGTTCCGTAAGTCTGGAAACAATCCCGACGATCATTCCGTCAGGATTCCGTTCAAGGTTGTGTTGTCTGATAAGCTCATTCCTGCAAATTTTTCTCGGTCCGATCGCATTTGCGCTGTATGACGCCTCTATAGCGGGATCAGTTGATGGATTCCAGATCTCATAGTCAATTCCGTTTAGTATCCCGGTAAGGCTGCCCGAGCGCTTGCGGAATATACCATCCATACTCTCACCAAAAGCGGGTGTCTGAATCTCCTTTGCATAGGAAGTGCTTACAGTAGTTATTTGATCGGAAAAAACAATTCCTGATTTGAGAAAACTGAAAGTTCCAAAATACTCCAGCCCGTCTATCGTAAATAGAGACCATGGCAGGAATGTAAAAGAGAACTCCTCTGGAGGGTAATTTCCCTGATAACGCATGTTATGTACTGTGAATACGACAGCGGGTTTTCGAAAACTCCGGATGTAAGCGGGAACCAGACCTGTCTGCCAATCATGACAGTGCAGTATATCCGGAGTTTCTTTCAAATTCTCCTGAAAGGAAGCAATCGCTCTCGAGAAAAACGAGAATCTGCCCGCATTATCCTGATAGGCACTGGCGTCATCCGGGCCATAGATCCCCGGTCTGTCGAAATACTCATCCTTGCTTATCAGGTATACCGATACATTACTTCCGGGAAGTACTGTCTGTGCAAGACCGAATTTCTCACCTGCTGAAGTTAAGAACTGATCTCCTATCCAATCGTAATTATCAAGATTCTTAATATCACGGTAAAAGGGCATGATCAGACTGACCGTGTGGCCGATACGTTCAAGGGCAACAGGTAATGACCCGGTTACACCTGCAAGCCCACCTGTGCTTGCAAATGGATAAGCCTCGGCGGTGACAAAAAGAATCTTCATTCCTGGTGCCTTCGCTTGAACAGCCGTTTCTTCAACAATAAACCGACAACAATGACACCAAGAAAAATCCATATCCATACTTCGAACTGTTTCATGAATCCTTTAGCTGCTTCCAGATTGTTACCGAGTATTGAACCGACAACCGAAAGGATGATATACCACGCAATCGCGCTTATCACGACAGGCAGAGCTGCAACAGCAAACCGCATACCGGATGTTCCCGCCATCAGGACGAGCATTGATCTAACACCGGGAATGAATCGGCTGCCCGCAAGAATAACGGGTCCGTGTTTCTTGATCAGAGATTTTGCTTTCTCCACACGTATGGGATTTACCTTTCTGGATAGCCAACCATCCACGAATTTTCTGCCGGGTGAATGCCCGATGAAGAACAGAATACAACTTGCAAGAAAACACCCTGCTACACCAAATAAAGCTGTAAGAGTGAAGGAAAGACCACCGGTCATTGCCCAGCCTGCCAGAATAATAAATAGAATATCTCCCGGAAGTGGAGGAAACAGAGTCTCAACGAAAGCGATTATTCCAAGAAGTGGTCCTGCCCATATTCCGGGTGGATTGTTCGCCAGGTATTCAAGAATCTGCTCTATCACTGATTTCCCGGACTTTCGACTTCTGTTCCGGGAATGGAACGTGAGATAACTGCCATGGCCATGCAGCCCAGTCCCTTACCTTTTCCAATATCTCCCAGAGTATTTGTTGTTGTGCCTTTTACCCAGATTGTATCCGGACTGACACTAAGTATCCCTGCAATCCTGCTGATCAGTTGATCTCGAATGGGAGCAATTCTGGGCAAATCGGAAATAACGGTAACATCTATCTGCCTGATAGTCCATCCATCTCTTGAAATGATACTGTTTACAGTCCTTAGAAGTACCGCGCTGTCCGCATTTTTCCATTTCTCATCTCCCGGAGGAAAGTGAATACCGATATCTCCAAGCCTGGAGGCGGAAAGGAGCGCATCAGCAATGGCATGCAATACGGCATCACCATCGGAGTGCCCTGAAAGTCCCATGCTTCCGTCAATTCTGCATCCCCCGATAATGAGAGGTCTGCCTCTGGCAAAAGGATGAAAATCGAGCCCGATTCCATTACGTGATTCCGTCTTTTCGGATACAAGCTCCTCAACTATTGCGAAATCAGACGGATCGGTAAGCTTCATATTCCGAAGATCACCATTTACTGCAAGAACTTCGTGTCCCGCCTGTTCCATTGCTGAACACTCATCTGTAACGTCAGTTGCAGAGGAGAGAACTTTTTCAAGTATATCCAGCCTGAATCCCTGAGGTGTCTGACTCATTCTCAGGTCATCTCTGGGAACAGTCCCGCTGATAAGGCTTTCAGAAGATATTCTCTTAACAGTATCTCTGACTGAAACCACAGGCACCGCTGCTCCGGTTTCCTCTGTACCCTTCATAACCCGATGAACAATCCCGGCGGATACGAGAGGACGTGCGGCATCATGAACGAGAACCCACCTGTGAGAATCCAGTGCCCTCAATCCCTCCAGAACAGAATCCTGTCGACGTATGCCACCAGGCACAGTCCTTACTTTTTCTGAAGGTTTCCAGTATGGTTTCCACAGTTCTTCATCCCGAGGTAAAACAACTACGATTTCACTGATTTCCGCTATACTGGAAAACGTATCTATTGACCAGTCTATTAGGGGTTTACCTCGAAGTCTAAGAAACTGCTTGGGTGTATTGGAGGCAAACCTTGAGCCTGTTCCTGCAGCAACAATTACGGCTCCCCAGGTTTTTCTTTGCATGCTCCCCGGTTTTCTGTGTATTACTTTACTTTATTCGCTCCTGGTTGCTATTGTTTTCGTTCTGCTGGAGCCTGGCGAAGACCATGGTTCCGCCGGAAGACCTGAAAGTAGTATGAGCCTGAACCTCAATCGTATCGCCTATCCTTTCTTCAGCACCTTCAACTACAATCATGGTTCCATCATCCATGAATCCCACAGCCTGCTTGGGATTCCTTCCTTTGCGAATCATTTTCAATGTCAGGACCTCTCCTGGAAGAGTAACAGGTCTTGAGGCAGGACCAACCTCGTCAAGGTTGATTACGTGATTACCTTCTTTGATCGCGATATCCATAATATCCTTGTCGCTGCTGAGAAGAGATACTCCTTCTTTTCGAAGAAAATCAAGCATACGGAACCGTTCTTTCTCAGTTTTACCGAAATCTCTTTCTTCAAGACCACCGGAATTTCCAGCTGCTTCTTCAAGTCGTTCGAGGGTTTCGGCTCCGCGTCTTCCCCGACCTCGCTCGATGATATCTTCAGAATTGGACATCTCCTCTAGGTCTCTCCGAATTGAGCTGGGCAGAATGAAAGGACCTCTTACGAGACCTGCAAGCACTAAATCAGCCACTCTTCC
>DAOWJX010000350.1 GCA_030640155.1 Candidatus Aegiribacteria sp.
ATCTCGCGAACATCAGATCACTGCCTGACAGGTGATGGATTGACAGAACGGATTGGTTTTATTCTGATAATGTATTAAATATACGATACACATTTATTTAAGAGAAAGGACAGAAGATGAGTGAAGGAAGAAATCTGGGCTTTCTGGAAAAGGCAATCCGCCTGATACCAGGATATAAGGGATACAAGCGAAAAGAAGAGCGCCGTGATAATGATCAGCTTTTCCGATCAGGGCTTACAGCCAAACTCGAACAGCTCAGAATCAGAGTAAACGAGATACCTGCCAGTCTTAGAGGACTCTCTGCTCTGTCGGCCGTGACCGATATTGACAGGGTCATTAAGAAGATTGAAAAAGTAACTGACGAGATTCGTTTTGCTGTAAGGGGCTATCGCGGGTGGTTCGATATGCATAAAGTCCGCGAGAACGAGCTTGATAAGCTCTACGCCTTTGATGTCGGACTTATTGAAAACATTGAAGAACTTGAAGAGGCAGTTAGTGTACTTGAAGCTGCTGCAGCTGCCGGATCCGATATGAAGGAAGCCATCGGAAAATTGGTTGATATTCTGATAGAATTCAGTAACAAGATGGCTTCCAGAAGTGAACTCATGATTGATCTTGAGAAAAACAAGCCGATTGATTAGATCGAAGAAAGGTTAGCAGACAAATGTTCAAAAAACTGGAGATTATCGAGTATCTTGATGAAAGCGGCAAGGAGATTGTCCACAGGATTCCGGAGAGCGGTTCAGGTGAGTTTCGCCTTGGCAGTCAGCTTGTGGTCAGAGAGAATCAGGATTGTGTCTTCTTCCGTGATGGAAAAGCCATGGATGTGTTCGGACCAGGAAGGCATACGATCACGACTGAGAATATTCCGCTTCTCACCGGTGTAGTCAGCACGCTCTTCGAGGGGAAGGATTCACCATTCAGGTCTGAAGCGTACTTTGTAGCCAAGAAGACATTTACCAATATGAAGTGGGGAACAAAGGAACCCATCATATTCAGAGATAAAGAATTGTCCATTGTTCGACTCAGAGCTTTCGGCAGTTTTTCCCTGAAGGTCGAGCAGAGCCAGCTGTTCATCAATAAGCTCGTCGGCACCGAGGGAAGATTCACAACGGATGAGATCGAGGGGTTCCTCAAGGGTATGATTATCTCACGTCTGGCTGATCTCCTTGGCGAAACGATTGAGAGTATCTTTGATCTTGCCAGTTACTACGATGAAATAGGTACACTGGCCAAAGCCAGGATGGGAGATGACTTCGGGAAATACGGAATACAGCTTGTTGATTTCTATGTTCAGGCTATTACACCTCCCGAGGAAGTCCAGGAGCGAATAGATGAACGGAGCGCCATGGCCGCGCTTGGTAATATGGACCAGTACATGCGTTTCAAGACAGCTACCGCAATGGGTGACGCAGCTTCGGGCGAAGGCGGAGGCGGAGCCGCAGGAGCAGGTGTCGGAATGGGCGCCGGACTGGGCATGGGCATGACAATGGCGAATATGATGGGTAAGAGCATGGGAATGGGTGGTGGCCAGGGCGATGGAGCTGCTGCGGGAGGTTCCGCACTGGTATCCTGCCCATCCTGCGGTAAGAATGTGCCTGCGGGTAAATTCTGTCCGGAGTGCGGAAAACCAATGGGTGTCACATGTCCTGGCTGCGGTAAGATAATCCCGCCTGGATCCAAATTCTGTCCTGAATGCGGTGGTGAAATCGGCAGCGGAAAGAAATGCGTAAAATGCAATGCAGACATACCTTCCGATTCACAGTTCTGCCCTGAATGCGGAGAGAAACAGGAATAAATGCCGGGAACCTTACATGAACTGCTTGAGAACACGGCAGCGAGATTACCCGATAACGTTGCCATTGAGGATGACATACGGAAACTGACTTATTCCGACTGGCTACGGGTATCCTCTAACATAGCCTGTCTTCTTCAAAGAGCCGGCGCAAAGCCTGGATATGTGATCGGTGTTGTATCAGATCGATCAGTTCTGCTTCCATGTGCTTTTGTTGCAATATCGATGATCGGGGCAAGATTCGTTTCTCTTAATCCCGGTTGGCCTGTCCAAGAGAGAGAGAGAGTATTCGGAAGATGGTCAGACCGACTCGTTCTGACCGGAATTAAAAATACCCTTGATGAACTGTCCGATGAAAATATCCTCTATATTGATGAAGGTGTATTTGAAGAACATGAAAT
>DAOWJX010000110.1 GCA_030640155.1 Candidatus Aegiribacteria sp.
CGCCAGAAGATTGGGCGGATTGTGGAGCGGAGCAAGGCTGCATAGTTCTTCGACAGTCTCTATTACATCCTCGTTTATCACTACCGGACTGCTGTATTTAGACCCTCCATGGACTACTCTGTGCCCAACTCCGGTGAGTTCATTCATGTCAGAAATGAATTTTCCTTCGCTGCAGGTCAGAAAATCCATGACAGCTTCAAAGGCATCTTCGTGATCCACAGGTCCGAGTTCTTTCTTATTCTTTCCTTTGGCGGTTGAAGTCTCAAGGCGGCCGTTCTTTTCACCGATCCTTTCAACGACTCCCTCAGCATTTTTAGATGGATCTGCTGTATCAAAATAACTGAATTTGAGAGATGAACTCCCGCAGTTGATCACAAGGACCTTTGCCGGGGTTGAAGAAGTGAGTGAAAGTCCGTATCTGTCGGAAGCGGCATTCCATGCCCCTTCAACTCGAAGTCTCGTGTTTTCGTCAACTTTTCGTTTTCTCAACCTGTCAGTAATGGTCCTGACAAGCAGCATGATAGCATTAGTATTACCGGAAAGCAGAGAATAGCACACTCTGTTCGGAATTAGCAGTATAGCCGTATTCTCAGATGCCGTAACGTCAGCACAGGACGGTTCACCGGTAAGCAGGGACATCTCTCCTATGATATCACCTGTTCTCATTATCGCGAGAAGCTGTCTTTCGCCGCCTTTATCGAGTGAAGAAACTTCAACTTCTCCGCTTAAAACAACCCCGAGAAATCTGCCGGATTGACCGAACTTGATTACCTGATCACCTTCGGAGAAATGTCTCAATTCACTTTCCCGGATAAGATGTTCTCGTTCATCGGCACTTAGTTCTTCGAAGATCCTTATCGTTGAGAGCTGCTCAAGGACACTATCCATGTCAGATATACCTCTTCTTCATTAACCCATATAAACGGAGGGGATTCGATTATTTTCAGTTACACATCTATTCTATATTTCAGCAACCGCGATCGCGGTCATATTCACTATTTCTTCTACTTCACATCCGTGCCTCAGTACATGCGCCGATTTTGAAAGCCCGATCAGAACAGGTCCTATTGCATCAGCACGAGCTAATTCTGTACATAGCTTGTAAGCAATGTTTGCTGATGAGAGGTCCGGGAAGATCAGAACATTTGCACCGCCTTTGAGAGTTGAGAAGCTATAGGTACTCTCGATAATATCCGGGACTATCGCGGTGTTAGCCTGCATTTCACCATCTATCATCAGATCAGGTTCTTGAAGTCTGACCAACTTGACCGCTTCACTGATCTTCCTGCATTTCTCATGAGAAACACTGCCGAAATCTGAGAAGGAAAGCATTGCTACTCTCGGTTCATATCCCAGTTCACGGACATATTTTGCCGTGAACCTGGCTATACTGGCAAGCTCCTGGGCGGATGGATCGATATTCACCGTGGTGTCGGCAAAGAAGATGACCCTGTCATCAAAGATGAGCATGTGTATACCTGCTACTACATTGGTTTCATCATTCAGTCCGATAACCCTGATAGCCGGGCGGATCATCTCGGGATAGTGCATAGTGACTCCGCCGAGAACAGAGTCTGCGTCGCCCATGTGTACCATCATGGGGCCGTACACTCGGGGAAGTTTCATCAGTTTTTTGCAGTGTTGCAGAGTTCTTCCCTTTCTCTGGCGAAGTTCAAAATACTTCTCTGCATATTCGTCAAAATGAGCGGAATTACTCGGATCAATGATCTCTACATTCTCAGGATCCATCCCAAGCTCCTCCATGAGTTTCTTTATGATCTCAGGATTTCCAAGGAGGATCGGGGATGCGATACCTTCATCAAGGATTATGATGCATGCCCGCAGGATCCGGGTATCTTCACCTTCGGGGAATACAACGCGTTTAGGATGTTTCTGGGCCTTTGAAATTACCCTTCTCATAACGCTTCTACTTCTTCCGAGCCGTGCTTCAAGCTGCTTTTCATACTCATTCAGGTCAACGTTAATCTTCGCAACGCCTGTTTCCATTGCTGCTTTTGCTACAGCCAGAGCTTCCCGGAGAAGAACTCTGTGATCGAATGGCTTGGGAATGAGATATTCTCTTCCAAAAGTAAGCCTTTCAACACTGTAAGCTTTACAGACAGAATCGGGAACATCTTCCTTTGCAAGGTCGGCAAGCGCCTTTGTAGCCGCATGCTTCATCGCTTCGTTGATATCCGTTGCTCTGACATCGAGCGCACCTCTGAAGATGAACGGGAAACCAAGCACATTATTCACCTGGTTTGGATAATCAGACCTGCCGGTGGCTATGATCACATCATCCCTTGCCTCGATAGCATCATTGTATGTAATCTCCGGGTCGGGATTTGCCATCGCGAAGATGATCGGGTCATTTGCCATGCTCCGTACCATGTCCTGGGAAACGAGATTTGCTACAGAAAGCCCGAGAAAAACATCTGCGCCTTCCATGGCATCCGCAAGCGTCCGACAGTCGGTTTCTACAGCAAACTGTTCCTTGTACTCGTTAAGTCCCTCTTTACGGCCTTTGTAGATCACGCCCTTGCTGTCGCAGAGCATTACGTTTTCCGGTTTAACACCAAGACTGATATAGTACTTCGTGCAGGCTATTGCGGAAGCACCTGCACCGCTTACGACAAGTCTGATGTCCTCAATTTTCTTTCCGGTCAATTCCAATGCGTTCAGAAGAGCCGCACCGGATATGATAGCGGTGCCATGCTGATCATCATGAAATACCGGGATGTTCATTCTCTTCTTGAGTTCCTCTTCAATGACAAAACACTCCGGGGCAGCGATATCTTCGAGATTTATTCCGCCGAAAGTCGGTTCCATCATTTCAACTGCGCGGATAATTTCATCTGAGTCTTTTGAGTCAAGCTCTATGTCAAATACATCTATGTCCGCGAATCGTTTGAAAAGAACTCCCTTACCTTCCATAACAGGTTTTCCGGCACCGGCGCCGATGTCACCGAGACCAAGTACAGCTGTTCCGTTGGAAACGACAGCAACAAGATTCCCCTTGGATGTGTATTTGTAGATATCTGAATAGTTTTTTTCAATCTCCTTACAAGGAATTGCGACTCCGGGTGTGTATGCCATGGAAAGGTCACGCTGTGTCCTGCAGCGCTTCGTCGAAACAACTTCAATTTTGCCGGGCTTACCCTTGGTGTGATACTCAAGAGCTTCTTCACGGCTGATAGACATTTTGATACCTCCGTATCGGTTTTTGTTTTATTAAGTTCATCATTCACTGAGCATATTCACTGAGCATATATAATATACTTACATAAATTTCTTATGGGGACAGCAACTGTTGTCCCGTCACGCCGTCCCGTCACGCCGGGCATAACTTACTTAACTAATTCATTCACTTTAATGAATATTACTTTGTAAAATTGATCTGAGTCCAACATCTGAATATTTGCATTGCGGGGACACGCAGCAGAGCCTGTATGTCCGCATAGTACGTAAAATGTTTAAATGTTAGGCCCGGCCCCTGAGTGTTTATATCTCCTGAATCTGGACCATACATTGCCAAAGACTATGAATAGAATGGCTGAACCGACAGCTCCATATGTTTTGTCAATTGAAAAGAATCCGGCTTTGTTACCGATGATGCAGATAAATATGGCCAGTGTACCACCGAGAAAAGCAAGCCTGACGCCCAGGGTCGTTATCCATCCGCGGGCATAGATCCCCAGAAGTATTACAATTGCTCCGATTGCTCTGATAGCATACGACACATAAGCGGCATCAAGAATTGCTCCTCTGAGATAAACCGCAAGCGGGATAGTTATCAGATTGACCAGAAGCACCAGCTTACGGGCTGTCGCAAGTACTGCTTTATCATCGGCTGTTTTATTGATAAGCCCATTATAGATATCTTTTGTGGCAATCGTTACAATAGCGAAATTCACCGGGCCGACGGTGGATAGAATAGCGGCCAGGATACCGGCTAAAGCTAATCCGCCCAGTACAGGAGAAATGAATTCAGGTGATGTCAGCAGTAACGGCAGCGCCATCCTGGGATCAACAGAAGAAGTATCGAAGAAGAAACCCGTTCTGGCAATGAGCCCGAGGAATCCCACCATTATCCCAAAAGGCGCAATAATAAGACTGGACGCAATGGCAGCCCGTTTAGCTGTAATCGGATTCTTCGCGGCGAATATCGGCTGAATGCTTGCCTGTCCCGCCATTCCCCCCAGTACACCTCCAAGCAGCAGGCTGAAGGCATGATTGAGATCGGCGCTGAAGGGATTGAAAAGGTTTGAGGGGGAGCCTGACTCAACCAGACTGTTCTGTAGAGCGGAAAAACCACCCACCTTATCAAGCCCGATTATCAGCGCAATACCGATTCCCAGAAACATGGTGATAACGTGAATTATCCCCGTTACAGCAAGGGCATGCATACCGCCCATGTATGTGTAAAGAGTGATTACAACCGAAGATATCAGTACAGCGGTAAACCAGTTTATCCCGAACAGAGGAGCAATCACACTGGAACAGGTCTGCAGCTGTACGTACGCAAGGGTTATGTAAGCGATGAGAAAGGAGATGGCTGATATTGTGCGGACTCTGCTTCCGAATAGATCCTCCAGCATCTCACTGACCGTATGAACATTTCTCCTGCGGTAGTGATAGGCTACCGTAAACCCGATGATTATCATGCCTGTTGCTGTTGCCAGATTGTACAGTACCGGTTGCATGGTACCTGTAGTGAAAGCCTGCTCACTGACGCCTATGGTGCTCATGCCGCCCAGCCACTCGGCCGCGACTACGACAGCGCAGATGGTGACTCCCAGATTTCGACCCGCAATAAGAAAATCATCAGCGGAGCGGCTGGCGTATCTTCTGGTGAGTACGGATACAAGGATTATGAATACAAAGTATGCGAGAATAATAGTAAAATATGTATTCATTTACTCCTGATCTCCCGTAGTCTTTGTGCTTCGTGAATACTCAGTCAGGCTCCCTGCAGAAGAACCTGTATGCCCATATGAAATCGCATCCGGCATTTTTCGCCG
>DAOWJX010000366.1 GCA_030640155.1 Candidatus Aegiribacteria sp.
GCGGGTATGGCGCGATCATTAAGAAATGGCTCGGTTTCAGTGTATGAATGCACATTGATGTAGAAGAGGTCATGGTTGTTGAAGAGTCCGCTTCCATCAACATCCTCAGGATTTACATACACCATTACCTGCCGATCTTCGGGGGATGTATTGTAAAAATCGGCCATTGTGGCGAATACAATCCAGATCCTTGGATCCTCATCTGTATCCGGGATAGGCCCCAGATACTCGATGACAGTCCCGTAGACATCAGCTTCGTTTCCTTCAAAATCACCGGTTAATATATCCAGTTCAGCCTGGGTCATCAGGGTATCCCATACAGGATTACCGTAAGTCCCCGGTCCTGAACCCTGCTTAACCGTGACTGTGTCCTGCACCAGCCAGTAGGCGTGTTCCGTAACGGCCCGACAAGTGAACTGATGTTCCTGGACTGGCTCCGGGAACTCTGAAAGATCGGGAACTTTAAGAATTACCGTATCCCCGACATTCATGTCAGCACTTGCCACACCAACTCCCAGGGCCGGTAACAGGAGCGCCGTCAGGATGGCAAGTAAGCCAATCCTGCGCGATCCCGCAAAAAATATCATATTCGACCTCCTACTTTAAGCGGTATGCAAACCGCATCAACAAATTTGTATGCCTTTTTACAACGCTCTTTGCTTTCAGGCATTATTTCCCTTCACCTTTCATTCCTGGGAGCATCCTCCGAGTCCACCTGTTCCGCCACTGCCGATAGGTGACATCATTTCCTCCCAGTTCGAATAGCTGATTTCTCCTTCAAGTGTGGAGAAGATCTGTTCGTATTCTCCTAATCCCCTCCTGTCGGCAAAAACGAACCTTTCATTCATGCTTTCATGATAGTACCAGATCTCATGAGGAATCAGGTCTCCCTGAAAGAGAAAAGCTTCAATATCATCTGGAGGACCATAAATAACGTATACTCTTCCCCGGTCGGTTTCCCAGCCATCTTTAAAAGCGCCGGCGAATCTCTCACTCTCACTGCAGTGGGTTTCGAATTGCTGACGCTGCTCAGTTCGACCAAGCCAATAGGCAGAGTAGAACCTTACAGCGGCATCTTCATCAAGATTGTCATAAATATCGCGATCCCTGGTAGATAGAATAAGTCTGAAATGCTCAGGATAAGGCAGTACAGTGACTTCCTCCGGCGATTCCCCGCCGGATTCGGAAATGAATTCCGCCTCCCTTCCCACCATCAGAAATTTCTCTACTTCCAGGGTGTCGCCCTGAATGACAATTGCCAGAACCACTCTATGCAGACCAGAGTTTCGTATAACACGTAAATCGAGACTATCTACCAGACTAATCGCGTCCGCGCCATCGGGCACCGTCATAGGTGTCCAGGGTCGAGCGAATACGATCTCTCCGGTATAGGTTTGCAGCTGACTCTGCATGCGCAGAGTGCAACCACCCGCGTTATATATCTCTACATAATAGTAAAGCGTATGCTCTCCGGGAAGTGTAAAGCTTCCGCTTGCTGCAGGATATATTATCAGTTCACCCTTTCTTAGAGGGTTGAATGATTCCTCCTGAGCCGGAACAACAGCTTTTGCGAGTTCAATCTCGCTGAGATGTTCGGGAGATTCAATTACAGCACTCCGGGACAGTTGTCCCTCTCTTCCGTTTCCGGCATCCGTTACAACCACAGTCAGAACGTATTCCCCGGGCGTAACAGAAAGAACAGTACTGTTGACAACCGACCTGTTCTGAGCCCAGATAATCTCAGAGTTCCACTGGTCAACCGCAACAGTGTCTCCATTTCCGGATGTCAGTACAACAAGCGTGGAAAACCTTGCCATTGAATCCTGATCCATGGAAAACTGCTCTATTTCCAGCTGCTGATAGATTTCCAAACCGAGAGAACCGGTTCCTGTGTAATCGAAAAGCGCTGTATCAATTCCAAAACGGATATCACCCTGGCTGAGCGAAGCAAGATTCGAACCACCAGCGATTCCGCAGATCGCTAGAAACACAATAGTTCTAGAAAATCCTATGCCTTTCCCAGGCATTCCTGACCTCCTCCCATTCCGTGTAAAGCTCGAACTCTCCGTATCCGTCATAATCAACGAAACTAACTTCCAGAGGTGGAGTAAAATACGTCCAGGTCTGACTGGGAAGACTGAAATTCTCAAGTGGTCTGTTCTCTTTAATGTCCGGTTCACCCAGGAGAACATATACTCTCCCCCGGTCCGTATTTATCCCCATTGTATTGAGAACAGAGAAGTGATCCTCTATATAGTCAAGCCTTGTAAGATACTCCTCCAGAGATTCATTCCGAACGGTTCCCGGTGAGGGATCTCTCCTGTGCCAGAATTCTGCCATTACAGCATTTCGGCTGGATGGTCCTTCCGAATTGGCGAGAGCATTCATTTCTGCTGAACTCGCAATCGGTCTGATCAATTTCCTGGTCAGATCAGGGTCTTCTCCCCAGATATCCCAGGATTGAAGAAGATCGAGTCTCTTTCTAGAAGCAGCAACAATTTCATCACCGTACACGACAACAGTAAGTATTTCGTACTCGCCTGCGTCAAGGCCATTGATATCAATTGATACTGTATATTCAAAACTAATTCCAGAAGCGGTCATATTCATCCACCCCTCTCTCCTGGCAACACCGCTCGCGTCCCTCAGGACATATGCGGCATTAAGGGAGTCGGGGTCGTTCGGTAGTGAGGGGGCGTATACATACCAGACAACTTCGGTTGAACCAGAAGCTCTCTGTATAGTTCCTTCAAGGATTTGAAGACTGCCTGAAGACCAGTAGGCACCATCCATCAAGGGGACTTCTATTTCTTCCTCCCATGAATAGCTCCTGCCGGTTTCAAGATCCCTCATAATAACTGTCAGTAAATGACTGCCTGTTGGTATGTTCAGAATCGAAAGTGTCTTGATTACCGGTAATTCGCTCTTTATTACTAATCCACTGTTTCTCACGGTTAACTCACCATCAATGACCGCGGCTACTTCCCATGAAGCAACCTCCGACCCATCTTCTATCACGAAGAGCAGATCCTCTTCATCAAGGTGTACAGTCATGTGTACTGCACCACCCTCCTGCTCACGGGCAGGTTCAACATTCCAGGTTACCTGGAAACCGGTAAGTACCGAAAGTACCAGTGCAAGAAGTGTCATTCATTCCTTCCGACCGGGGCAGGGATACGTTACCTGCCCCGCGGGTTACTTAAAGTCAGCTAAAATGCGAACCCCAGACTGGCTCTATGAACCATTTCCAGTCTGTTCCAATCCGCATAGGCGTAATCGAGGGAAATAGTATTGCTGCCAACGGGGATATTAAATCCCGCTCCAGCAGTAAGACCCTCTTCATCCGTGTTAATACGGTAGCCGCCACGAAGGGCGAACATATTGTTATACCAGTACTCTGCGCCTATTCCAAGCTGTTCCACATTGTCACTGGGATGAATTCCATCAACTTCTACTGTGAGGAAGTGTGATCCTCTGTTGATGATATCCATCGCCATTCCGAGCCTGAAAGTCATTGG
The DNA here is from genome assembly GCA_030640155.1 of Candidatus Aegiribacteria sp. Lineage (GTDB taxonomy): Bacteria > Fermentibacterota > Fermentibacteria > Fermentibacterales > JCC-6 > Aegiribacteria. Next base: position 3,519 of record DAOWJX010000366.1, read on the forward strand.
CATTGAGTATGATTCGTATACTTCCAGAGAATCGCCTCCGCTGAACCACGTGGTGTACTCCCCGTCGGGAGTAAGCTCGCCGCCGAAGTGCTGTATGGACATTCCAATACGAAGGGTTTTGAAACCCGTGTCATAAAGAGTACCAATATCAACAGCAATTCCGCCTGCAGAGACATCATCCCACTGCTCTCTGACATACTTCACGGTAAGACCCGCGCTGAACCTGTCAGTGAGCATCCTGGAGAAAGAAAGACCTGCAACCATGTCAGTGCATGTAAAAGTCTCTCCCGTTCCTTCGGGTTGTTCAACGGTGGTTACATCCATATCACCAGACTGCAGCATCGAAAATTGAACAGCGAAAGTTCCTATTCCGCTGAACTCCTTTGTCACAACAGCACCACCGTAAAGAATATCTCCAAACCACTGCGTACCAGTGAACTGCACCTGTGTTCCGAGCACTCTTACAAGACAGGCCGGATTCCAGAATGCAGCACTTGGATCATCAGCGGTAGCGACAAACGCTCCACCCATCGCGGTTCCGCGAGCACCCAGTCCAAGTTTCAGGAACTGAGCACCGGCAGTCCCGACTTTGGCAAAGGACGTTGCCTCGGCAAATGTCGGGAACAGCAGGAAAACGGCGACCGCTACGGTCAGGATTATACCTGTATACTTCATGGTCACTCCTCTCCTACCTAATGATGGCAAATTTGCCGATTACAAAGTCATCTTTAGTCTCAACACGATAAATGTAAAGACCGGATGTGACTTCCTGATCATTCCTGCTGAGCAGATCCCAGAACGCCGCGCCTTCGTTTCCACTCCAGCTGCGATGTTCAAGGGTGATCACGTGATCACCGGCAAGTGTATAAATATGAATGTTACACATGGCAGGCAGATGCGTGAAAGATATCTTATCGAAATAAGTCTGCTCCCATGCTGCTGAACCTCTGTAAGGGTTCGGCACAACCTGCACATTCTCTTTCCAGTTAGCATCAGCAGTCATGACTGGCGTTACTGGAAGAGGTGTTCCCTCAAGACTCTGCTTGTAGTTCGATTTGGTGCTTTCCACACCTGTTTCTTCATCGTATGCGCAGACTATGTAGTAGTAGGGATACCCGTTTGTCACACCGGTATCGGTGTA
>DAOWJX010000045.1 GCA_030640155.1 Candidatus Aegiribacteria sp.
CACAGATCAGTCGGCGGCTGCAGAGCATCCATCTACAACGCCATGCCGCATGAGGGTGTCGAAGCACTTGTAAGCTTCATGAAAAGGTTCAAGGCGGCAAATTAGTTTCTGGACAAGTTGAGAGTCATCTCTCTAAGAAATATACTGATGGGCGGGGAGAAATCTCCGCCCTTTCTCAAACCTTTTATCAATTATCGCTCTGCATAACCTAACAACTGTCAGGTAGTAAGTCGCCCTAAATGTTGCCTGCATCGATTATCATCCAGTCTTGTCATTGACTGTTATGAAATTCAGGTGGTATTTAAAAGGAGGAAGTGAAGGTTTGAGGGAACGGATGAGCTGTTCCGAGATTTGATCTCAGTTTATGAAAACAATTTTCCTATAGATAAATGGTGTTACGGTTGTGGAGTATGTTGCGCAGTCTACCAGAAAGACGCTATAAGCCTGAAGAACAGAGTCGATGATCCGGTTGCAGCAAAATTCTGGTGAGATATTCGGGTTAATTAAGCGTCAATTATCCTGTTCGGTGGAAATATTTGCTCTGAGAAGCACCAGTTCATTCGATGTAGTATCCTCCCCGGCAATCAGGAACTCGGACTCCAGAGGATCCGTCTCGATGATGCTGTAGAACCAATCGGCGAAATCGAGGTCACACACAACCGTTTTCTGAAATGCTCCCGTGCAATCAAGAACGGTGATGAACGGCAGTTTTGATCCCCAGGTGGAACGAGGGTAGCCTTCGGGTACAACGATCCTCGCTGTAGCACCTACAGCTACTATCAAGCCCGAAGAAGCTTCGATAGCCTCGTAAACTCCGGCCATTCCGAGGGCATAGCCTGTTGTCTTCCACCGGGGATTGCCGGTATCACCATCCAGAAGGCACACAAACCAGGCATTCGGGCTGGTGAGAAACTGCGAGACAGTACCACCGGCAAGAATATCTCCGCTTGATGTCTTCCTGAGGAATCTGACGCCCGGCGATACCTCACCGATAACCCCAGGCAGGTCCAGTAGATAGCAGGTACCGAGTGAGTAGTGAAATATCATCTCGCCAGCTGATGACACACTCTGGATCTCCGTGTAGGTGGAATGGCAATCGGGAGGGCTGTTTATCAGATATCCGCCATCCGGGAGCTTCGTTACAGCCTGATAATTGCTGAATTCATCCGTTCCCTCAAGAGCGCATGTCCATACCGTGTCATTCTGTTCTGTGCAGGCAATCATCCACATCTCGCTCGATCCCCCAAGTTGGGAATAGCTCAGTATGAGCCGGTTATCAGGGATATCCAGAACAACCACTTCACATGATACCGGACATCCAGCTGAATCAATTACAATCGTCCACAATTCAGTGTTGAATAAAGAATCACCAGAAGGAACAGCCCGATTTGTCGAGATTCTCATTCCTCCCGATTCCAGAAGCTGACAGCTGTCGATCCGGATTGGACCCCATCTCATCATTTCGACAGGACATGAATGCTCTGAAAGAATGTCGATCGTGACCGAATTCGCTGACGCTGCAAGCAGGAGAAGAATAATGATTGATATAAGTTTCATGAACTTTCCTTACATGCTGATGGGCATTGACTGGGAACGTATGGATAACACAATCAGAATAAATTTGGCAATAGGAATCTTGATTTCAAGCCGTTCCGGGAATTTTCCCGAAACAGCATATTCGTCCTAATAAAACCTCCGATTCCTGCCTGAAACTGACCATACTACACGAAACAATCTTGGTCAAACAACTTGTGGGGTCGTATCTTGAATTTTGGTATTTTTCTCTCTATTGATTATTCTCAAGATTCTCTATGCTATGATCTTGCTGATAGTACTGTAGTGCATTCCAGAATGCTTTGCAATCTCTTGCTGGCTATAACTATGTTCTATATGAGTAATATGGATAGCTTTATTGCGACCGACTTTGTTAAGCAGTTTCATTCCCGATGATAAATTTCCATCGGATGTCTTAAGTAGTAAATGGCAGTGACATCAGGCAATACGCATGGCAAAGCCAGTTATGTCGGCTTATCGTCATAAGTAATTGTTCTAACAATGCTGTTTTATCGGAGTCGTTCAAGAAAATGTTCTGTCGACCGGTACCACGAGCAGTCACGTGATACACAGCAACTGGATATTCTATTCGGAGTGATCTAGTCATAGGTGAATAACTATCACGCCAAAATTCAAGATACGACCCTATAAATTGTCTACGTCGTTGGCAACGTAATGAAGTGGATCCTTGAGCAGGGCGGTCTCGAAGCGGTCGAAATGGCAAACAACAGGAAAGCCGGGCTGCTTTACGAGTATATGGATGAGAACAGTGATTATTACAGGTGCACGGTAACCGATCCTGCAAGCAGATCTCTTATGAACGTCACTTTCCGCCTTCCGACCGAGGAACTGGAGAAGAAGTTCATTGCCGAAGGGGCCGAGAACAACCTTATCGGACTGAAGGGACACAGATCAGTCGGCGGCTGCAGAGCATCCATCTACAACGCCATGCCGCATGAGGGTGTCGAAGCACTTGTAAGCTTCATGAAGAGGTTCAAGGCGGCAAATTAGTTTCTGGACAAGTTGATAGTCATCTCTCTAAGAAATATACTGATGGGCGGGGAGAAATCTCCGCCCTTCTTCAAACCTTACCCGTAGATCTAACCAGAACCAGTATTCACAACCGTTTGAGAAATTCATCTTCATCGATAATTTCAATTCCAAGTTCACGGGCTTTCTGAAGTTTGCTACCAGCGAAGGGGCCGGCCACTATTAGATCGGTTTTTGAGGAGACACTTCCTGTAACTGTCGCGCCGGCTGCCTCAGCGATTTCCCGGGCATCTGAGCGAGACATGGATATCCCGCCTGTGAATACAACGGTCATTCCATCCAGGGATTTTTCAGAGTTGTGAGTGTGTTTGCTTTCAGGATTGAAACCGGTGTGAAGCAGCCGCTCAACGACTCCAAGGGTGACAGGTTCATGAAAAAACACGTGGAGATTTTCAGCAAGCACCGGACCGATTCCGTCTATGTCAATGAAATCCTCCGCTTCAGCTTCCATTATATCCCTGATAGTGCTGAACCTGTCTGCCAGGAGTCCTGCAACTGTTCTTCCTACTCCCGGAATACCAAGC
>DAOWJX010000223.1 GCA_030640155.1 Candidatus Aegiribacteria sp.
AGAGCTGGTGATGTCGCGTGGATTGAGATAGACAACAGAACAGCCAGAGATTTTGCCGGGGCTAGTGTTGTCGGAAATCTGGAGAAGTACGGCGGTGATTCTCCAATTGACGATAAGCAGAAGACATTTTTCACATTTGACTGTAATGTGCCTGCGAATACAATTCCATATGCCAACAACCAGCACAGAATCAGATTGTTTGCAAGAAAGTATAATCTGGAAGTCTTCGATGTTGATGCCGGGATAGGTTCACATATAGTAATAGAAGGTAAATTCGGAAAGCCGGGTACAACCACTGTCGGGACGGACAGCCACCTGAATATCATGGGTTCGGTTGGTGCATTCGGGCAGGGAATGGGTGACGTGGATATTGCCTACGCCTTCAAGACGGGAAATGTCTGGTTCGAGGTGCCGCATACGGTGAAAGTTACTCTTGAGGGAATCCCTGCACAGGGTACAGAGGCAAAGGATGTTGCCCTTGCAATGCTTCGGAGATTCAACAACCATGAGCTTCTCGGAAAGGCTGTCGAGGTTTACGGTCCCTGGATTACGAAGGCTACACTGGAAGACTGTATCACTTTTTCAAGCCTCGCCACCGAGATGGGTTCCATCATCGGTATGATTCCACCAAATGACAACGTACTCGGGTTCTTCGGTATATCAAGGGAAGAAGCAGTCTATGCGGATTCCGACGCGGAATACTCAGAGGAATACATACTTGATATCAACGGGCTTGAGCCCCTGATAGCCGCTCCGCCAAGCCCATCCAATGTTTCGCCCGTGAAGGAGCATGGTGATGTAGAAGTCGATGGTGTCTTCATAGGGAGCTGCACAAATGGAACCTATCAGGATCTGAAGTATGCCGCGGAACTTCTTAAAGGGCGCAAAGTAGCTCCCGGAGTCATGCTGAAAGTTGTTCCCGCAACGAGAGAAACGTGGTCGAGATTGCTTGATGAAGGTCTTCTGAAGGATATTTTCGACGCTGGTGGCATCATCAGTAATGCGGGCTGCGGAGGATGTGCGTCGGGTCAGATCGGTATGACCGGCGAGAGAGAAATTCAGGTAAGCACATCCAATCGGAATTTCAAAGGCAAGCAGGGCAAGGGAAACACTTATCTTGCGGGAATCGGTACAGCTGTGGCCTCAGCCGTACTTGGAAGAATTGCGTCAGTTCATGAACTGAAGGAGGTGCGAACATGATTCGAGACATGACTCTCAGGGGAAGATTGTGGGTACTGAAATCAGGAGAAAGCCTCTTCAGTGATATTGATACTGATATGATCTATCACAATGCTCATCTTGCTGTGACCGAAGTTGAAGAAATGGGTCAGTTCGCTTTCGGTAATCTTGATGGTTACAAGGATTTTGCCGGCAAGGCTCTGCCAGGTGATATCATTCTGACCGGGGATAACTTCGGCTCAGGCAGTTCAAGACAACACGCGGTGGACTGTTTCGCTGCACTTGGAGTTCAGGCCGTAATTGCCAGATCTTTCGGAGCGATATACAAGCGAAACGCGATAAACAGCGGTTTCCCTATTATGGAACTCCCCGGACTTCCCGATAACCTTTTCGATCAGTTCGATGAAGTCGAGCTTGATCTTGAAAAAGGCGTTCTTTCGAAAGGGGAGAAGAGTTTCAATGGAAACCCCATGAGCAAAGTCGCAAGGGATATTTACCTGGCAGGAGGGCTTTTTCAGTACGCTGAGCAGATGTGATTATTAATGTAAAGTGAAAGGGAAATTATGCATTTTACAGTTGATCAGGAATTATGCATCGGATGCGGTGCATGCATGGGAACATGTCCTGAAGTATTCGAGGTTCTCGATGGAAAATCAAATGTCAGAATTGATCCAATTCCCGACGAATACCAGGAATGCGCATTCAGCGCTGAAGACGGATGCCCGGTAGGTGCTATTTCACACGAATGAGATAAAACTCAGCAGAAATTTCGGTATTTTCTTCTGAATAATTTGCCATATATGAAGAAACACTTGATCAGAACTGTGATCTTTGATCTGGATGGCCTTCTGGCAGACACAGAGAAGTTCCATCGAAGAACATACCAGGAAACGCTTGGGGAATTCGGGATCGAACTCTCTGATGAACAATACGAAGATCATTGGATTCGCCGGGGCATGGGAATCGCTGAATTCGCCGCCGAGAATAATCTGTCAATCGATCCTGATATTATTCGTTCAATAAAGACATGCAGGTATGATGATCTGGTCAGGAGTTCGGTCGAACCAATGCCGGGTGCTATCTCTCTGCTGTCCCGTCTGAAGAACAGGAAAATTCTTGGTCTGGCAACCTCTTCGTACAGGAACAGCGTCGAAGTAGTTCTGAGCACCCTTGGAATTACTGACTGCTTTTCATGTATTGCGACGAAGGGGAGCACCTCCCGCGTGAAGCCATTCCCGGATATCTTCCTTTATACAGCCCGGGAGTTGAATACTCTACCCGGGCATTGCCTGGTACTGGAAGATGCTGAAAAAGGGATACTTGCCGCTGAAGCTGCGGGCATGAAAAGCATCGCTGTTCCTAATATATATACAGTGCATAATGATTTCTCGAAGGCTACGATAGTGCTGCCGTCCCTGGAAGATGTGACTCTCGAAGTGATTGAGGAGCTTTAGCCATTATGCCTAATCGTACATGCTTGCCTTGTTCAACCTGAGAAGCGGCAGATCAACGATCAGGAGGGAATCAAGCCCTTCAATTGAAGGCAGACCTATCCTGATAACAGGATGTTCCGGTTCTTTCAGAAGAAGTATGAAACTCTCAGGATCAAACCAGAAACCATTTGTCCAGAGCCAGCTGTCGGTTGAGACATCAGGTGGAATATCAAGGTTCTCCCTTAATAACTCATGAAACACCGAATCCATCTGAATAATGGCTTCAAGATTAAGCACCGTTCCATCCATCAGCCATGTGCGATAAGTACTGAAAAGAGAAACTCGCTCCGGATTTTTTATCAGTTTAACCTTCATCAACCCGGACACCCATGTAGATCCTGAAACGAGAAGTTCCAGCATTCTTTCCTCTGTTGCACCTGCATCGATCAATGATGGAACAATATCAGCGGGTAACGGGGCTATCCAGAAAAGCGTATCCGCTGTGTCCTGTCCTCTAATCATGCATACTCCCTGGACAAGGTAATGATGCTGAATACCACCTGCAATGTACGTTGAATCCATGCTGATAACAGTCAGAATCGAATCTGGTGCCGGTTCCTCAAGAGGAGTGCTTCCAGTCATTTCAGATGATCCATCAGGAGGCTGCGCCAAAGCGATCAGAAAGAATAATAGAACACTCATCAATCGAAAACTCCTTCTTCTCTCAGGCTCAGGGTTTCACCGTCAGCGATGATCATATGGTCGAGAAGCCTGAATCCAAGGCTTTTTCCAAGATCCCGCAGGTTCCTTGTAAGCCTTATATCCTCCTGGCTTGCTCGGTTGGCTCCGCCTGGATGATTGTGAACCAGAATAACACCGGTAGCGCCGGTAGCGATAACCTTCTCCAGTAGATTTCTGGGATGTACCGCAGCCTTATCCACAGTTCCGAATTCCAGGATACATTCAGTGATCAGCCTGTTGCTTGAATCCAGCAGAAGGGCAATGAGCCTCTCTTTTCTAAGGGTACTCATTTTTATTTCAAGGTATTCTCTGACTTTCTCAGGACTGTCAATAACATGCGTCCCCTTCTTTAACCTGATCGATTGAGTGGTGATGGAAGTTGCCAGGTTCAGCAGAACGGAAGCCGCCGGACCTATTCCAGGAACGGTCTGAAGCATCGAAGGCGGCTGGTTCAATACGCCGCGAAGAGATCCGAATTTCTCAATAAGTGCTGCAGCTGTTTTCTTTGTGTCCTTCCTGTGGATTGCATAGGTCAGAAGGAGTTCCAGAGCATCTCTGTCCGAAAAACCCCTGATTCCTGCCTCAAGAAACCTCTGCCTGAGACGTTCTCTGTGGCCTTTCGCTGAAAGACTCATTTTTCCAGGTAAACCGTTGTGGACGGGAAGGCGAAATCGAGTTCGAGGCCGTACACTATCCTCATGATATTCAGATTAAGGGCTTCCCTCTTGTTCAACCACACGTTGTAGTCGGTTGTCAGTATGAAGTATTTCATATCGATGTCCAGCGAGGAGTCACCGAAACCGGTGAAATTCACAAAAATATTGTCGTTATCGATTGACTCATCGTCCCGAAGCATCTGTCGCAGCTGTATGAGAAGTTTCTCCATCTTGTCAGGAGTAGTATCATAAGTTACTCCAATTGTGGATGTTGTTCGTCTCATCGGGCGCTTGGAGTAATTATTGACGTTGGAGTCCATTATCTCCTTGTTGGGTATTGTCACGAGGGTTTTTTCCGGCGTACGTATTCTGGTCGAACGTATCCCGATCTCCTCAACCGTCCCCGTAACGCCGTTGACCTCGATATAATCCTCCACCATGAAAGGCCTGTCCAGAAAAATCACTACGGAAGCGAATATCCCCGATATGGAATCCTGAGCTGCGAGAGCCATAGCCAACCCACCGATTCCCATTCCGGCGATAATTCCGCTTACAGGATATCCGTTGGACTGCATGTAGAAGATGATCCCGATTGCGACAACGATGAATTTGGCGAGCTTGCGGAGTATTGGGATGAGCTGATCATCCATCCTTGATTCGGTATCGGCTGCGATATCAGCCATCTGTTCAGAAACGGCGTCAATTGTTCTCATGATGAGCCAGAGGATGTTTATTGTAAGAAGGAAGAGGAATACTTTTTTTATCCAGTCAACTGTGGAGAGGGGTAATGAATGGATCAGCAGAGAGACATAGATACCCACGATAATAATCAGGAAAGACCCTGGTTTAATCAGATCCCTCGCGAGAGCTGCTATGAAACCAAGTTTCTTCTTTCCCGTTTTTTTCAATATGGAACTCAGGACGCATTTCAGTGCAAAAGCCAGCAGTACTATGATGATTGATGCAGCGATCCTGCCCAGGGGGAATCCACCTGTACTGTAGTTATAAATTTCTGCCAGCGCATTGCTCATTCACTTACCTCCATCCATCCATCCATCGCGAGATTCAATCAAGTTATATACCAGGACAAAATGAAGAAGGTTATAGATGGTGTCAACCAGCTCTGCATATTTCACCAGGTTTTGAGTATTTGTCCAGGAACCCTGTATGTTGCTGTGTGTTATATTCCAGCGCAGCGGCAGTAATGAAACGTATAGAACTGCATATCCTGTACATTTGAATAAGGAATGTTTCTCTATTCTTACTGGCCTGTTGACAATGTCAGATGCAACAAACATTTCATTGGCTTGCCCGTTTTAATAAATATCCTGGAGGTATCTTGAAATTCGAAAAGATCAGAGACTGGATACTGCAGCTGTCTTTGGCGCTGATAATATTTTTTGGATTCCTGAGACCATTTGTGATAGAGGCATTCAGGATTCCCACTCCGAGTATGGAAGGGACCATGCTGGTGGGAGATCATCTTCTTGTTCTGAAAGTAGAAGAGGGACAGCGAATCCCCTGGACCGATAAAATGGAACCTCTTTTTCATAATTACAGGGGAAATTCTCACGGACTGCTCATGCCTGCGACAAGTAATCCGGAGGCCGGAGAGATACTTGTGTTCAAATGCCCGGCGACGGGAAAGGATTTTATCAAACGGACTGTAGCTGTGGCAGGTGATACCATCAGAGTAAGTGGAGATACCTTATACGTAAACGGGCAGCCATCTACGGAATGGGCGCTATGCTATCAGGATGAATTCGAACCAAGTCCTCTTGATCAGGCATGGCCTGACACCATTGATGAACTGTATGGAAGAGTACGTGATCTTGCTTACTGGGAGATAAGAAACGACTGTATTATTACCGGGGACGGTCTTCTGGCTTATGTCGTTCCCGAAGAGCATGTATTCATGATGGGGGATAACAGGGATCATAGCAGTGACAGCAGGGTCTGGGGGGCGTTACCGGTTGATCTGATTAAAGGCGAAGCTCTTCTGACTTACTGGTCATGGACACCTGGCGATGGTATCCCAAAGTTTGACAGAGTAGCGAGGCTGATCAGGTGAGCGATATCCTGTTGAATGAAACTCTGCCTTATTCCGAAGTATATTTTGAAAAAGTATCAGTTCGATTTCTGAACCTCAAAGAACTTGCCAGGGGAGCTCTTGACAGCAGAGACCTCCACAGAGATGGATACTGGAAAATTGACAGCAGAACAGGTCCGGTAGCTTACCACGCTATTAAGAACGGAACCCCATATCGATTTATCGGACGGGACGCAAAAGGGCTTGAGGATTTCCTGCAATGGCTTGAGAATGACATTAAGGAAATGTATCTGTCCTATTACTTCGTTGAAGACAATGTGCTGAAATACCTGCTCAGATGCTGGACAGATCAACCTGTTCTGAGGGCGCTGAATGGATCCAAAGGGCAGATAATGGACCTTTATGAGAAGCTGATTGGGAAAGGGGAATCCGGTCTTATCAGGACTGTCAAGGATGATATTACAGCTCTGTTCCCGATCATTGATGGAAAAGCTGATATCGGCTGGTTACCTGGCAGAACTCTTGATGGCCCGGAAGTCTGGGAATACCTTGAGTACGAAGCTTCGACCGGATGTTCAGGATTCTTTTACCCGGGGAAAACTCAATCTTTGTCCGGTGTTGGTCTTGATGAAATATCTCTTCTTCTCAGTGCTTTTAATAGCTGGTATACAGTACTTCTGGAAAGGTGGCAGGACTGTTTCATGCAGTCAGTCCATATATTCGGAGCCATGAGGAGAGAGATACCTTTGCTTGCAAAGCTTGTTCTAATACCAGATGAAGGTTTGCAGCAGAAAATAGCTTTTGATGATCCTCAGAGGCTTCCCGAAGTTATTATATATCTTGTGAATGCTATTTCACATGAGAATGATAATCCGAATAAATGCATTCAGCTGTTCAAAGACGTTAATTCCGACCAGAGACATGCGTTGACTTCAGTAGGTCTAGGTAAACTGATGGAAAAAAGGAAACCGAAAAATGCGGACTAGCCCGGATCAGCTCTGAAGGTAGCGCTTGATATCCTCCTGTGTACCCATGATGAATATGTGATCATCTTCTCTGAAGACATCATCCGGTCTGGGAATCCTGTACTTCCTGCCATCATCCGTCATTCTTCCGATATACGCGATATTCAGACCGAAGACACGGCGAATGTCCAGGTCTCTGAGCATCCGGCCAACCATCGCTTCCTTGACTTCCACATGCGCGAAGACAATTCCGCCTGAGAGGGGTATGTAGGATTCTACTCCCTGCAGAGTGAGTCGCCTTGCTTCGGTGACACCCTGCGTCTGTTCCGGAGTGTAGATATGATCAGCTCCGACTGCCTGCAGAATGCGTGCCTCGCGTTTACTTGTGGCTCTGCTGTGAACCTTCAAACCCATATCCTTGAGTATTTTCGTTACAAGAACATTAGAGCCGAAATCTTCTCCTATTGCAACAATGACAAGATCCATGTTCGCCAGACCATGTGCTTCAAGAATATTCTCATCGGTGCAGTCAAAAGCTACGGCTGCAGAGACTGAATTACTGATCTCCTGTACAAGACGCTCGCTAATATCGATTGCAAGTACTTCTGCACCAAGATCTTCAAGTTTTGTAGCCATACTGTATCCAAACGAACCCAAACCGATTACCGCAAATTTCTGTGCTTTCAAGATTATCCGTCTCCGATTCTATCCAATTGTAATCCGTGTTTCGGGATACTTATACAGCATAACATGCTTTCTTCCAGTTGCTGCAGCCAGTGTAGCCGGCCCGATTCTTCCCACAAACATTGTAAGTATGATTATTACCTTTCCTATCCAGGTCAAACCTGGAGTAACTCCGGTGGATAGACCTACAGTGCCGAAAGCGCTCATTGCTTCGAAAATATAGTCGAATGGTCCGAATTCCTGTGAAGAATTCTGTTCAGAGATGAGCAGAAATCCTGCTGAAACGGTGAAAACCATCCCTCCGAGAAGGAGTACAGCAGCCACACGGTTGATATCATGAGGTGAAATGCTGCGGTTCCAGATCTCCGTGGATGGTTTTCTTCGAATAAGAGACATGAAACTCATAAATATCACACCGATTGTGCTGGTTTTTACGCCACCACCTGTTCCCCCCGGAGACGCGCCTATGAACATCAACGCTATAATAAACCACAGCATTGCGGGCATCAGAGTAGATGTGGGAACGGTATTGAATCCTGCTGTTCGCGGCGTTATGGAACCCAGAAAAGCATTTGAGATCTTCTGAGAAAAGTTCATTCCCGCCAGAGAATTGTTCCACTCGAATACAAGGAATAATCCAAAGCCAACAACTATGAGAATGGCCGTGATCCAGAGAACGAGTTTAACCTGTACAGACATGCGCATACTGGTTCCCGTTTTCATTCTGTGAAGGATATGCGCTCCAATAGAAGTTAGAATCAGGAAACCGATTCCTCCAAGCACGATTAAGCTGCCGATAGTAATAGCGATTCCAGGTACATGCGCGAAAGCTTCCAGATTAGTTGGATTACTGAAATAACCGGATGAAGCATCTGCCTGCGTGGGATTCAGACAGAAACCCGCATTGCAGAATGCGGAAATACTATGGAAAATCGATTGCCAGATCTTGAAATTCATCGTCCACCCGACAGGCTGACCATCCCATACCAGGTAGAGTATGAAAGCTCCAGCGCTTTCTATTGTAAGTGTCCAGCCAATAATAGAGCCCATTATCCTTTTAAGATCGTTTATAAAGTCACTATCCATCACCTGGACAAGCGAAGCTGATTCCCGAAGACCGGCATTGTGTCCCAGAAACAGCGCGAAGAAAGCCACAAATGTCATTATTCCCAGACCGCCAACCTGAATCAGAATCAGGATTATCGTTTGCCCGAAAACGGTGAAATCCGCTGATGTATCCCTCACGATGAGTCCTGTTACACATGTTGCCGATGTAGATGTGAAAACCGCATCGATCACACCGATACTGCTACCGGAAGGAGTCGCGTTAGGGAGAAGCAGCATAGCTGTTCCAAAAGCGATAACAATGGCAAATGAGACCGGAAGAATGGCAGCCGGGGAGAGGTGATCCAGTGCCCAGGATCCCATATGCGCAAGGAGTACTCTCACGGAACAGAGGGTGCTGTAAATAAGGGATATTTTTACAGCAAGCGCTAATCCCCCCGGTAACACTCCTTCATGCAATATTCGGATTGCGATGATCAGGATCGCTATGATGTAGAGGGAAGAGAAGAGCAGCAGCCATTTTTCATCGGTGAATCTGTCCTTGAATGAAGAGACTCCATCCGGCAGCACTATTCCCGCCAGGAACATCAGGGATATAAAGACAATCAGAATATCGACTGCGAGCAGAATATCCGGTGACCGAAGAGACAGCCCGAAAAGCGCAATAAGAACAGCAAATACACAAAGGGAAAGAAACAGCCGAACCGAATTACTTCCAACAAATCTGTTATCCAATGCGACCATACCTCCCTGCCACGGTTTCAAGCATATTAACACTCAATGCACGCCCGGTCAAATACGAAAGGAATTCAAATGATCAATGCGGTGGAGTACAACAAGTTCCTTGATTTGAGACCTTTGAATGTAACAAGAGCATTTCCTGCGAGCAGGTTTGCTCTTGTAAGTATGAAGGACATAGCTGCGGTTGCTGTTGAAAAGAATGCCATTGTCATGGCTGCAAATATTCGCAATCCCCTGAGTGCCCTTGGAATTCTTCGGGCCGCGAAAAAGGTTGACTCTTTTGTTTTGCTCGAACTGGCAAAATCAGAAGCTGGTTATACGGGAGTGAATTTCAGGAATCTTCCCTGGTTCGCGATGCAGTTCTCAAGTTCAATTGAAGATAAAACCGTTTTCGGTCTGCACATGGACCATTATGCGATAAAATCAAACAGTGACAGAGATGAAGCTATCGTAACTGTTCCTGATGCCATTTCAAGGGGCTGGACCTCGGTGGCCGTTGACGCATCGCATAACCCGGATTACGAGAATCTGATCTTCACACGCGATCTCGCGATGCATATTCCACCATATATCGGTCTTGAAGTTGAAGTCGGTGAAATAAAGGGTGCCGGGGTTCTCAGCACCGTAGAGGAAGCTGAATTTTTCATCGGAGGTCTCAACAGCTGGGGAATATTCCCGGATTTTCTCGCGATTTCAAATGGATCCAAACATGGTACTTACGATTCTTCCAAGGGTGAAGGTGAGGGAATAGATCTTAGAAGAACCGGAGAAATAGCGAATGCTATATCACAGTACAATTGTAGGATTGCGCAACATGGGATCAGTGGAACTCCGCTGGATAAAGTCGGGCATTTCAAAGAGTACGGTATTAACAAGGGCAATGTTGGAACTCTCTGGCAGAATATCCTGTTCGGTCTGGAAATGGATCCTGACAGCGGCAACGCTGTGATGGAAAATGGATCGTTTGTGAAGCGTTCCGATAAAGGAATTCCGAATGAATTATGGGACGAGATAGTGTCCTGGGCCGATGCGTGGGGATATCCCCGTAATTCCGGAGATTATAAAAAAGCGAATCTGCCTTTCCACTACAGGATAATGAGTCTGCCGTACCTATACAGAGATCGTATTCTGGAGGAAACTGAGAAATGGGCGCTCAGGTTCTTCGAAGCATTCAACTCCACTGGAACCGGAACCGCGGTTATTGATAGAATCCTTCAGAGAGATGATTGGAACTCTGCTCCCGAACGTTCCATAACGGCGGTCAGAAAAAATTACTCCGCATCCTTCGCACCTGATGCCGCACCTTATGGCGGGGGCGGGACCGGGAAAGAGCTTGATGCAACCGTGGAGGACTTCTCCGACTGAGAGGGTGATGAATCCCTGGAAAGATATGTAATCAGAGACGCAAGGATATTAGATCCTTCGGTGAATGCTGACTTTCACGGCGATATTCTTATCGAAAGCGGCAGAATTGAAGCTGTTGGACCTACCTTACCTGTTGAACTTGATGCTATTTCGATCGATGCTGCCGGTAAATGGGTATTTCCCGGGCTGGTGG
>DAOWJX010000034.1 GCA_030640155.1 Candidatus Aegiribacteria sp.
ATCCGAAGATATACTTTCTCGTGCTTGATATCCGTGACGGTTTCGAGGGATCCGGAGCGTATATCGCGGGATTCTTCAGCCCCTACAATCAATTTACTGAAACTGAGGCCTATCTCTACTACGGTGGTCATTCCAACGAAGTGGAAATGCTGTATATCGACTGTTTCCCCAGTAATTCCGCCGACGCCGCCTTCACAGCCTCCCACGAACTTGTGCATCTCATCCAATGGGGAATCGAATCTTTCAGCTCAGAGGAACTGTGGGTAATTGAGAATCAGGCACAGTCGGGAGTATACGTATGTGGATATCCTGCTTTCCAGGTGGAGACCTTTCTGGAAGCCGGAGGAGTAACTCCGATCAAGTGGACAAATCTGCCCTTCGGCAGCATCGAATACGTTGCCGGATACGGAGCAGGTTATCTGTTTTTCTCATATCTTTATGAAAATTATGGCGGCACTGATTCTCTTTATCGGTCTCTCCGAACGTCTGCACGGGGAATTTCGGGAGTGGAGCAGGCTATTTACGATGTTACCGGGATTGATCCTGATATGAACAGTATTTTAAGGGACTGGATGCTGGCATGCTGGATTGATAATCCTGATTTCGGAAATGGTAAATACGGATGGGAAGCATTCAGAATTGCCGATTACGACACTGTGAATTCAGGTACCAGGCGAGGTATGGACTACACCGGTCAGGTATTGAACGATCCATATACGGATTATGGGAGGCACATGTCTTCCTATCAGGGGAAATACTATGAACTTGGCAGTGGACTTACAGGAAGTTTCAGGGCGACAGCTTCAGGACTCGGGGACCTGCATGCATATGTGTTTGACCCTGAAGGTGGAAAACTGGATGTACTTGATACCGGCGCCGCAAACGACGTTGCTGTTCCCCTGCCTGCTTCCGGTACTGTTCTGCTTCTCTGCAGATCATTCGCCGGGCTTGATCTCGATGTTTCCTCAGGATCAGTAACTGATTCAGAGGGGGAATTCACCTTCTACCCTCAACCATGTACCGGGACTCTTTATTTCCAGTTCTATTCGAATGCAGGAGATGCTGTCCTGTCGATATTTACTCTGCCCGGCGAACATGTGGAGAGTGTGAATTTCGGATACACCGTTAATGGGGAAACGACTCTGGCATATACCGGAGCTTCTTCTCTCGCTTCGGGAACATATTTCTTCAGATTCAGCTTCGGGAACACGATTGAAACCGGCTCGTTTACCGTTGTGCGGTAATAATTTCCTTTTCCTGACTGTTCTTCTTCTGTTTCTCCGCCCCATATCACAGGCGGAACCATTCCATCGAGAAATCAGCTATCTGAGCGTACCGGAGGAGATCATTGAAGCGGAGATCGATATGGAAGGAAATGTCCACATCCTTCTGCCCGGGCTTCCACATCTGCTTGTATACCATCCGGATGAGACAGTAACTGAATTTGATTTGCAGGATGTTATGCTTCCTGGAGGTTTCTGTGTGGATGAAAGATGGGGCTGGTACGTTTCGGATGAACTTTCAGGCAGGATATTTCATATCGATGTTGCAGGTGAAACAGCTGAATTCACCGATTCCAGGGGTCGTCCCGGAGACATCTGCATAGCAGGATTTGCCGTACTCTATATTTCGAGAGCAGATGGTGTTATCTGTTCCATGAAAGAACCCGCTGATATTCTGGTCAGGCTTGATGGCTCAGGTAGCGGGCAGTTATCCGCATCCGGAAACCTGGCAGTTTATTCCAGTGACACCGAATCATATCTGCTTGATCAGTACAGTACGCCGGAGAGACTTCCGGAGCAGGGAGTATGGGCTCTGTCCGCTGATGAACTGATAGTTCTGAAGAGTGACAGTATCCTGTCTGTTAACGGTGAAGAGGTGTTTATGATTCCGGAAGGGGAAGAATTCAGAAGAATATCCTGCTCTCCGGATGGAAATCGGTATGTACTCTGGTCACCTGGAAGAGGGGAAGTCCTGATATTGAGGTGAGCATACTCACTGCCGCAGTTATGCTTGTTGCATCCATGACAATGGAATTTGAAAGTGATGGATCGGGTTTCATTGAGCTGAATGATTCACTCTGGATTGAGCCTGGATCGATTATTGCTGTTGTGGATGGAGATACGCTTTCCGCCTCTTCAGGTGTGTCAGGTCTTCGTACTGGAATCCTGTTGAATCCACCCCCTGAAACTGGAGATACGGTTTTCCTGGAATTCGATCTGCTGTCCCTGGATATTCCTTCTTCGATTAAACTTGATATTGAATTCGCTGAGAACAGGATTGTCAATCTGCTTTCTGACCATCGCGAGTTCAACCCCGTTCAGGAGCATGGACTATACATATCCGGCTCCAAGAGAATCGGATTTTCCGTAGGTGACGGGGGAGGGCTGGACCAGGGAACCAGAATTACTGTTGAGGGAACCGCGGCACCTGGAATCACCGTATCCGGAAGTATTACTGATCGCAATCTGTCCACCGGTCCTTATTCCTCCGAACTTGTCTCGCAGCTTGACCGGATTTTCTTTCTGGTTGATGGCGGCTCCTGGAGAGCCCGTCTGGGTGATATGGAGTGGGTAAGCGGAAACGAACAGACAGGCCCGCTTGCATGGAACCGTGAAATCAGCGGAGTCGACATTGAAGGAAGTATCTCTTCACGCTTGCTGGCTTCCGCAGGATACGGCACCTCCGGGGATACCAGGCAGAGAACTGTATTCTTCACCGAAGAGGGAATTCAGGGACCATATGATGTGACATCGGGATGGGAGATTGTCCCCGGCAGCGAGAAGGTCTGGCTGGATGGCGAAATCATGCAGCGCGGTGCAACGTCTGATTACGAAATGGAATACACCGCGGGGTTGATTACCTTTACTTCAAACAGGCTTATAAGGAATGATCAGAGAGTCGAAATAACATTCTCTCAGCGGGGTGATGGTTTTCGAAAGGATCTTGTCACAGCATCCGTGATTCATTCAGCAGGAGGGCTGGAACTTGGATTCAAGGGGTTTTTCGCTGAAGATGACAAAGAATCCCCTCTTGGATTCATTCTGACAGATGAAGCTGTTAATGTTCTCAGCAACGCTGGAGAAGATCCTTCTGAAGCATGGATTGATGGCGCGACCGATGTCGGACAGGGAAACGGGAGCTACAGTAAGGACAGTCTCGACCACTACATTTTCGAAGGTCCGGGACAGGGAGACTGGGACGTAATATTCAATCGTCCTCCATCAGGTTCGGGTGATTACATATATGATTCTTCACTTGGCGGATATATCTGGTCAGGGGAGGGAAGTGGAACCCATCTTCCACGACAGTACATCCAGATACCGGGTGGTTACAGAACCGGTGGTATCATCGTTAAATACGGCTCCGATGCTCTCAATGGTGAGCTGGAAACAGTCGTATCAGGGAGAACCGGAAACCTGTTCAATTCAGATGCCACTACGAGAGAGGGAACCTGTATCCGGGGTAACATGTCATTTGATTTCTGGGAGAATGGTCCCGGTCTGGGCTTAAGAGGTACTCTGGTAACATCCGGTTACGAACCTCCTGATGAGCTTGAGGCTGACAGCTCCATCTCCGCCTGGTCTCTCCCTCCGGATTATGAGGGAAAGGATAACATTGCCGAGGTCAGCATCGGAGGAGAAGGGCTTCTTGTAACCGCATCCGGAAGATTCTTGGAGGCAGGCGGAATACTTGAGCGATATCGAGCTTCATCAAACCTCGATCCGGGAAACATTGCCGTTTTTATCAGCGGTGTATACCTGAAGCGGAACGATACGGATCAGATTAGACCGGGAGAATCATCCGGTCTGTCAGTGTCAGCCATACCTCTGTCCGGCACTCTGAAACCGTTCGGAGGGTTGAGCGGCACAGAGGAATCCTGGAGTGACAGCCTGTCCGGAAGCGTAAAAAGCGGATATGTCGGCCTGTCTCTTGAGAAGGGATCGGGCAGAGCGTTGATTCGATTCGAACTGCAGGATGATTCGCGTTCGGGCGGACCGTTGTCAGCTCCTTTCAATGTCTGGAGAGCGAGACTGGAAGGATCCGGTATGAGCGGTATTCTCCGGTACGGAGGTAGTATTGAGCACTCTTCAACATCATATGATATGGGCGGAGAACTCCATGCTGACGCCATCACTGCGTCACTCAGAGGTACTTTCGGATCTGTCTGGGTAGAAAGCATCTACAATGGATCCGGAACGATAAGCAGATCACTTGATGTGATATATCTATGGGCAGGTGAAGGAGAGGGAAACTACAGTTATGACTCTGAGACAGGTCAGTATTATCCTGATCCTGATGGAGACTACAATATAAGTTATCAGCCTGGAGGTGCCGGTGACGCGGTAACATCCGCTTCTCTTGAAACGACCGTATCGACCACGGGCATATCGTCCGGACTGAACAGTATTCTCAGGCTTTCTTCCAGCGGCGCTGATGACCGTTTGAGAACGCTTTCCCTCATCGGCGCATTCGATACTGAAGAAGAGGGAGGATACAGTATCGATTTTTCACCCTGGTTCCGTTGGGAAACCGGGTTCCTCAGGAGATTGACTGTTATCGGCAAGCTGAGAAACGATAGGATTTCCTACAGTGGATCGGGACTGAGGGTGGAAAGAAGCTGGTCCATTGAAGCAGCACCTTTGCTTAACCCCACCAGGATTCTGGTAATCGAATGTTCCGCTAAACTCTGGAGAAAAGAGGAAGAACTCTATTCCCCGAGAGACATCCGCGGTTTGCGGATCGCTGTCGATCCATCCGTTGAGCTTTCTCCCGGAGTGGAGCCGGGTTTGCTGGTGGCTTTGGACGTTCGCGAGGAAGTAATAAACAATCTGCGCAACAATATGATTGAAGCTGGACCACACTTCTCCCTGACGGGTGGAGGCTGGACAGCCTACGCGATGGCTACCGCAGAATACATCCCCGGAGATGATGATCTTCCCGTATGGTTTTTTGACGGCAATGATTCAGGGCTTTCCTGGCGAACATCCGCCAGAGTAGGTAAAAGCATATCATCAGGATTTGACATCAGAATCTATTACTGGGGAAGGAAACCGTCCGGCAGTGACTGGACTCAGAGAGCGGGGCTGGAAGGAACGGTGAATTTCTAGATGTTCTCTCTGCTTCTGCTTCTGATAATGGCTGAATCAGGCGATGCTCTTCCTGTTTCAGTCGACTTCAGGGGCAGTCCTCCCATTCCGGACATGTCAGAACTTGGTTTAGATACGGTCCTCGCGTCCGATTCATCCATAGCGGTTCTGCAGGAGAGAATTCTGCAATGGTATCTTGAAGAAGGCTATCCGTTCGCCGGTGCCGGGTTATTTTTTCCATCAGCAGACACGCTTGTTGTTAATGTAGTTCCGGGAAGGCACGCCTCTCTCGAGGAGGTCAGGATAGAAGGAGCCCCCGGAACTCGCCCTGAGGTCTTCACGAGACTGCTCAGTATGAAACCCGGAGATATCTATGACAGGGAAGCGGTGGATTTGTGGCTCAGGAGACTGGAACGGATAAAATTCCTTGATCAGACAGGGGCCACAACACTGTTTCTGGGAGAACTCGGAAATCTTGTTCTCATCCAGAATCTTCTGGAAGGGCGCTCCGGTCATTTCGCTGCGGCAATGGGGTGGGACGGGGAAGATATTGAAGGGGGAGGTGAGGTTCTGTTCCTGAATCTTGCGGGTACCGCGAGAGAACTCGAGATATCAGCCCAGACTACCGGCTGGGGAGGGTTGAACGCAAGCCTCAGATATAGAGAACCCTGGCTTTTCGGCATTCCCCTTTCACTTGAACTTGAAGTGGCGCAGGACACTCCTGAAAGCTCTTGGGTTAACAGAGAGGCCAGCCTCTCCATCATCTGGGAAATGTACACGATGGAAGTAAAGGGAGGAGCGGGCATCTGGAGAGGATACCCTCCCGATGGCTCAAGGCAGGAATACGATTACGGTCTTGCCGGAATCCTCTACCGGGCGGGTCAGAGAGTACCGCAGGGGTGGCAGGGAATAAACCTTCAATTTGAAGCCAGAGCCGGAAACAGAACCGGTCAGGATACTTCCGGTGTTCTGACAATGGCTGAAGCCGAAATCAGGGGAGACTGGTTCAGAGGATTCATGGGACTTGGTGGAGAAATACTTTCCGGTGGAGTAATGCAGGGAGACTGGTTCGAGGGCCTGCTCAGGCAGCTTGGCGGTCAGCAGACCCTGCGCGGCTATCCTGACAATGCTTTCAGAGCAGTCAGGTATGTCGTTGGCAGACCTGAATTATCCATCGGTGAGACTGAAACAAGAATCTACATTTTCTGCGACATGGCAGCGATTGAAACTCCTGAAGACATAATGAGATATCCGGTCGGATGCGGAGCGGGTATGAGGGGAACTAGTGGAATATTTCTCGCGGACGCAGCAGCTGGTTTCCCGATAAAGGAAGGACTCGGAAGCGCGAGGCTGTATTTACGGATAATGGCCTCACTATGAAATCGTTCTTTCAAAGTTCAGCGAATCGCATGGGGATTGCACTGAGGGGGAAAATTGGTTATTACTGATAATGATGACTGGACGTAATTTAAAAGGTTAAGGATTTACATGAAGGTCCGGTCATGAAAAGGGGTGTAACATGAAGTATCTTCTTGTACTTATCATGACGGCATTGTCATTGTCAGGTTTTGGGGAAGATTTTGAATACAACACAGGCGGTGTGATCGATTACGTTGCGGATCTTTCCGGATCGAGTGCAGGCTGGGGGGAATGGTTCATAACCTCTGTTTTCAACGACACAGGGCATGACCTGCTTTTGATTGAATTCGGATTTCCATGTTGTGGAACAACAACCGGTGAATTCGGCTGGGTTGTCTGGGGGGACATGCCTGATACCGGACCACCATCCGGTGTACCTGAAAGCAGTGATTATCACGGATCATTTACTCCTGTTGAAGGATCTGGCGGCGATCCATCCGTGTATACGTATGTAAACGTATCGGATCAAACTATAATAATTCAGGATAATACACAATTCGTTTTCGGTTATCAGAACACTGACCTCGGAGGACAAACGCCCTTCAACGGTATTGAAACCTGGTCCTGGCACAGCAGTGTCTGGGCTTCGGATGAAGATCTTTATCGAACTGCGGTACTGCAGGTCAAAGCCAACTACGATGAGGCTCTGGACCAGACGACATGGGGTCAAATAAAGAATATGTTCTGAGTATGATTGTCAGATACCCTAAAGTTGAAAGGAAAAGTATGAAAAAATTCATTCTTCTGATAGTTACACTCGTATTCGCTTCAGCTGCCTTTGCTGAAGATTTCGAGTATAACACAGGCGGAACCATTGATACAGTGCCGACCACCGGTGGATCAAATGATGGCTGGGGAGAATGGTTCATCACCACAGTACTGAACGATTCCGGACACGATCTTATGCTCACCGAGTTTGGATTTCCGTGCTGCGGTCATCCCACAGGCCCTTACGGCTGGATAGTCTGGACAGATATGGGGGGGCTTGTCGCTCCTTCAGGTCAGGCCTCCACAGCTGATTACTATGGCGAATTCACACCGGATGATCCCGATCCGGGAACATTCCCTCCTACAGACTACACTTATATTGATGTGTCCGCTTCGAGCATTATAATTGCTGACGGTAACTACTTCTG
>DAOWJX010000183.1 GCA_030640155.1 Candidatus Aegiribacteria sp.
AGAAGAAGCACATACCCTTTCACATCATGCGCTCCCTTCTCACTTATACGGATGAATTTCAGCAAGTATTCGGACGCGGTGCTGTACAGGGAAGATCATCTTCCAGGGAACGTACGCCTGAGCCTGGCAGTTATCAGGATTAAACGGATTAAAACACACGGTAGCGCTCCGTTCCCACTTCCCGGATCTCTTTCCTGTATTCCTGACTGTGAGTCATCGGGGGCAGGATGGATGTAGCTTTTACATCTGCTTCAACCGCTACAAGTTCTCCTTTACCATCCCAGTTCCTCTTCTCGCCGGTATTCCAGTAGAAGCGTGTTAGATCGCCAAGGTTCTTCCTTACTTCCCTGTCTATTTCGTCGGGCAGATCATCCGCGATACCAAGTCCGAATGTCTTTGCAAGGCAGGCAATCACTTCAGTTGCTGTCATGCCGGAAGGCGGAGAAACAGCTCTGGTGAAGGCTGTAAGCTCCCCCTCGAAATTACACCTTGTTCCGGGAGTTTCAAGGAAAGTACTTCCAGGAAGCGTGACATTGGCAAACCTTGTTGTCTCTGTATCAGCCCAGTCAACAGCCGCGATAAATTCCACATTCTGGAACCAGGAGCCCGTTCTGTTGTACTCAAGAGGATTTTCCCCGATAATGAGCGCAGCTCTGATGTCACCGCTCTCCAGGATCTTTCTCAGGTCCTGAATTGTAGAGGCTCCGGGCAGTTCTCCCCCTGTGGGAATTCTTCCCGGCAGAAAAGCAGGATCAGCTCCCATAACTTCAAGACCGGCGCTGTTCGCGATCAGTCTCGGAAGAAGTATGTCCGTCTTCTTTCCTGCGGTTGTGAGCATGATTGCAAGATCAGCAAATATTTCTATATCATCCGGAGAGGCATCCTGAGGGCGGTCAGGACTGTGAATAAAAACAACTTTTCCGGAGTTTCTCAACAGCTCTGCTGCCTCGAGAATGCTTTCTTCCTCAACTCCTGATCTGGCAGCAGCCATTTCTACGGACACATCTCTGTTCAAAAGGAAGGAGGAACTGCCCGAAATATCTCCACTATCGAGCAGAACCTGCATTACTGCATTCCAGAAAATGGATGCCCTTCCTCTCATGGGGTCCACTGCCAGGCTGGCAAGATGCTGATCAGTCGAATCAAGCATTGAGTTTGATACGATGAGTCTGGCTCCACTTTTTACAGACTGTATCACTTCGACGGCCAGAACGAGATGATCTGCTTCCATGGAAGTGTTGTTGCAGATAATCAGATCGGCTTCCCCGAGGCATTTTCTGTCAGCTGTGGATGCTGTAAAACCCAGAGCTTTATCGAGAACACCTGAACGGAAGCCGCCCGAAATAATAGCAAGAGAGCCGATGTTATTTGTACCAATCCCCTCTCTGGCGATCCTGCCGGCAATGTACAATTCCTCGTTTGTCACTTCCGGTGATACAAATACGGCAACACTCGCAGGTCCGTATTTTTCAGAAGTAGACTTCAGGGATTCAACTATTCTGTCATAGGCAACATCATAGCCAACAGTACTATAGGAGTTACCGATTCTGATGACCGGCTGAACCAGTCTATCCTGCTTAATGAAAAGCTCATGGCCGAATCTTCCATACCTGCAGAGATAATCCCCGGGTATGCCGCTGGAAGTTACGAAATACCTTCCATCGCCGAACTTCCTTACTGATAGCTCGCACCCGATAGAACAGAAAGCACAATGTGTGGATATATCAATCGTCTTTAGACAAGCTCTTCCAGGAAATGGATATTTCACCGTAAGTGCTCCGGTCGGACACGCATCGACGCAGTTTCCACAGCTCACGCAGCTTGTTTCAACAAGAGGATTATTCATAGCCGGGCGCATCTCGGTTTTGAATCCTCTTCCTACAAGTCCGATAGCGGAGATCGGAAGAACCATAGCGCAGGTTCGAATACATCTTGCGCAGAGTACACATTTGTTGGGATCGTAGGATATGTATGGGTGTCTGTCATCAACCTTATGTTTTCGCACATGTCCCTTGAAATACTCCATATCAACACCGTACTCTTCTGCGTACAGCCGTAAATCGCAATCATCGAACCTGACGCAGCCACAGGACAGGCATCGGGAGCATTCATGCTCGTTATCCTCAGGTTCAAAACCATTCGATACCTCTGTAAAACTGTTTCTGCGATCTTCAACATCTATGAGGTGGACTTCATGTCTGGGTGATTCCTTTACATCGCCGAGTTCAGCTTTCCCGGGCTTTGACCAGAATTCCTTTTCAACCACAAACGGGTAAGGTTTCGGTTGGATGCCGTCAAGCCAGGCTGTTATTGCCCTGGCAGCTCTCTGACCGTCTCTGATAGCATCGATAACAACGGTAGGGCCATCATCTGCAGCATCACCACCCGCAAATACTCCTTCAATGTTCGTGGCCATTGTATTGAGATTCGCGATGAAAGTATTCCATCTTGTAAGATCTATATTGCCTTCTTTGGTTTCCACAAGCCCATCAAGAACTGTATTCTGCCCGATGGCTGAAATAGCCAGATCACAGGGAAAATCGAATTCCGAACCTTCCATTGGAACAGGTCTTCGTCTTCCGGAATCATCAGGCTCACCAAGCTTCATACGCTGACAGCGAAGAGCACTTAGTCTGCCATTCTTCCTGACGATACCGATCGGAGCGGCCAGTTCCATAATCTCGATGCCCTCTTCAAGGCAGTCTTCGATTTCCATTGCATCAGCCGGCATCTCCGCTTTAGTCCGTCTGTAAAGAACGATGACCTTGTCCGCATTCAGCCTCCATGCAGTTCTCGCAGCATCCATAGCGGTATTTCCGCCACCGACCACAACAACAGTACCTTTCAGCAGCTGAGGATCATCTGCCTTCTCAACCAGGAAGTCCGCGCCGGTTACGATGCCTTCAGTATCAAACTCACCCTCAACTCGCATTGCCTTGCCTGTCCATGCGCCTGCTCCGATGAAAACAGCGTCATGTTTTTCCCTGATCTCGTCCAGAGTGATATCCTTCCCCACCCGGACACCGCAGTGAATCTCGGTACCTGTTCTGCAGATGTACTCCACTTCTCTGTCGAGAACATCGTCCGGAAGTCTGTACACGGGGATACCGTATCGCAGCATTCCTCCAGTACGATCCATTGCTTCGTAAACTTCGCATTTGATCCCGTTTTTTCCAAGGAACCACGCAGCGGTAAGACCCGCCGGTCCCGCTCCGATTATTCCTGCTGTTTTACCGGTGGAGGGGGCACATACCGGTTCAGTGGCGTAAGCATCAGGGGAATCCGTGACAAATCTCTTGATGTTGTTTATCGCAACGGAGGTATCTACATCCATTCTCCTGCAGACATCCTCACACTTGCGGACACATACTCTTCCGCAGGCTGCCGGGAATGGGTTCCTTTCGCGAATTAAATCAACGGCTTTCCTGTACTGTCCCATCGCCGAAAGAGCAATATATCCCTGGACGTCAACACCGGCGGGGCATCCCTCCATACAGGGAGATACGCAATCAGCGTAATGGTTGGACAGCAACAATTCGAGCGCTGTTTTTCTGGATGCCAGAACTCTGTCGCTTCGCGTAAGGATTTCCATATCCGGAGCTATTCGAGTCGCGCATGAAGGAACAAGATTCGCTTTTCCCTTAACCTCGACCACGCATACAAAACAGGAACCGTAAGGTTCGAGTTCAGGTGAGTGACAGAGAGTGGGTATGTCATCGAGTTCCAGCTCCTGAACAACTTCGAGAATTGTTTTCCCTGGAGTGGCCTCTATATCCTGACCGTTGATCTTCAGTCCGATTTTTTCCATTGGCCGCTCCTACCTTGTAATTACTGCGCTGAAATTGCAGCTTGTAATGCACTTGCCGCATTTCACGCAGATTTCCTGATCAATAATGTGTAACTCTTTGACTTTTCCGGAGATTGCGTCAACAGGACAATTCTTCGCACAGATCGTACATCCGACACACTTATCAGCATCGATACTGAATTCGACCAGAGCCAGGCAGCTTCCTGCCGGACAATGTTTATCGTTAATATGTGCCAGATATTCCTCCAGGTAATAACGTATCGTTGTCTGGACAGGGTTGGGAGCTGT
The DNA here is from genome assembly GCA_030640155.1 of Candidatus Aegiribacteria sp. Taxonomy (GTDB): domain Bacteria; phylum Fermentibacterota; class Fermentibacteria; order Fermentibacterales; family JCC-6; genus Aegiribacteria. The sequence continues at coordinate 4,097 of DAOWJX010000183.1, forward strand.
CTGCCCAAGCCCGCAAAGGCTCGCTTCCTTTATCTGAATTGAAAGCTGCTCAAGTTTCTCTATGTCTTCAGGAAGACCCTCTCCAAGGGTTAGTCTCTCAAGAATTTCAAGCATCCTGAGTGTCCCGATCCTGCAGAAAGTACATTTACCGCAGGACTCGTTCTGTGTGAAGTCCAGAAAGAACCTGGCAATCTCGACCATGCAGGTCGTGTCGTCCATTACCACCATTCCGCCTGAACCCATTATTGCTCCGGTAGCAGGTATTGATTCGAAATCCACAGGAGTATTCTTCAGACTGGCTGGAATACAGCCGCCGGAGGGACCTCCCATCTGCACTGCCTTGAACTCCCTGCCTTCCTTGATGCCTCCACCGATCCTGAAGACGAGATCGTTTATTGTGGTTCCCATTGAAACCTCAGCAAGACCTCCGTGAACGACTTTACCGGCAAGGGCAAAAACCTTGGTGCCGGGACTTTTCTCTGTTCCGAAAGCAGCATATGCGTCAGCACCGTTCTCTATTATCCATGGAATATTGGCATAGGTTTCCACATTATTGTTATTGGTGGGCTTCTGCCAGAGACCTTTTTCCGCTGGAAAAGGCGGGCGGATACGGGGCATTCCACGTTCGCCTTCGATCGAGGCGAAAAGCGCTGTCTCTTCTCCGCAGACAAACGCTCCCGCACCCTGTTTGATTTTAATGTCAAAATTAAAACCGGATCCCAGTATATCTTCGCCGAGATAGCCCTTCTCTCTGGCTTCTGACAGGGCTATTTCAAGGCGGTGAATAGCCAGGGGATATTCCGCCCTGCAGTAGATATAACCGTAATTCGCGCGTATGGCTCTGGCACAGATAATCATACCCTCAAGAACGGAGTGAGGATCTCCCTCCAGAACAGAACGATCCATAAACGCGCCGGGGTCCCCCTCATCAGCATTGCATACAACGTATTTTCTGTCAGCTTCATTTGAGGCAGCGAAGGACCATTTCAAACCTGTGGGAAATCCGGCTCCTCCTCTTCCACGAAGTCCCGAGTTCTTCACCTCCTGAATTATTTCCTCCGGAGACATCTTGAAAAGAATCTTTTCCAGGCTTTCGTAACCGCCTGTTTCCACGTAATCTGAAATGGACTCAGGATTGATTGTGCCGCAATTACGGAGGACTATTCTTTCTTGAAGGTCAAGGAATTCAGCTTCGGAGCCGGAAGTCGATCCGTCCCGTTCAATAATGTAAACCAGGTTGTCGTCTTCAATTCTCTCATTATTCAGCACATGGCTCGCAAAGATCATTTCAGCGGATTCTGTGGTGACTCCTCCGTAGAAGACTCTGCTCTCACCATCCCTTATTTCAACCAGAGGTTCCCGATAGCACATACCGATGCAGCCGGATATTGTCAGCCGGGAAATATCCGGATTCGCGTCCGTAAGCTCCTCCAGCTTTTCAAACACAATCCTGGCACCGGCGGAAAGACCGCATGTTCCCATACCTACTACAATTGTCTTCATTTCAGCGCTCCAGACATTTTTCACAAATGGATTCCATCAATCGAAACATTTAGCCGCCGCAGGATACCCCTGCAATGGAATCGGCTTTTGCGCCAGCCTTACGGATATGTTCTCGAAGAAGTTTCCGTAGCGAAGCAGGTGTGAGCCGACCGTAAGTCTCGTCATTAATCATTATAACAGGCGCAAGAGAACAGCAGCCGATGCAGGCAACCGTATTCAGAGTGTACATTCCATCCAGGGATGTATCACCGACTTCAATCCCAAGTTCGTCCTCGATAGTCTCTATGATCATTTTAGCCCCGGATACATGACAGGCAGTCCCGGCACATGCACGAATAATGTACTTACCCATGGGGCGTAGTCTGAACTGGCTGTAAAAAGTAATAACTCCGTAGATATCCGACTCAGGTATTCCGGTTACTCCTGAAATGTATTCAATCGCGCGGATGGGTATGTAACCGAAGTGTTCCTGGGCAGACTGCAAAAGAGGGATCAGCTCTCCGGGTGCTCCGTCATATCTCCATAGCCTGTAACTGAAATTCTCCTTCATGGTAGCCGTGATCATCACTTCCTCTCATTAATCCGAATTCCGTTTTCGGTCCGATAAAACAGATTCAGATCAGAAACCAGTTATAATTCCGTTATCCGGATGACAGCACTGGAAAGACAGAGCGGCCATCAGTCATCAATAAGCTTTATTACTTTAGCTTCACGAACTCTGAGAACACCATCGATCTGACTCAGTTTCTCAATAATCCGGGGGGTTCTCCCCATGGCTCCATGACCGGTGATCATGCCGACAAGTTTTGCACCATTCTCGATAACATCACAGAAGACGACTTCATCGATGAAGAAAACAGTTGTAAATATCTGCTGAATCGCATCCGGATCTATATCAACGATGATATAACTCATCGTTCCCGGCTGTCTTCTGGCCTCTGCCTGAACGTCTCGCTTGACAGCCTTCTGGTATGTTTCGATAAAGGCGTCTACATCTCTGTCGAGCTTCGGCCGCTCGATTTGAGACATGGACAGCACTTCAATGCCGTCCAACTCTTTGACTCTGGCGAATATCTCCTGGATTTCATCAGTTGAAGAAGCCTGAACGAGAAGGATTATATCCAAATCTCCTCTCACAGCGTCGCATGACTGGATACCATCCATCCTGTACAGAATATCAAATATCTCCATGCTTCTGTCAGCTTCCGTGATCTTCACGGTCAGATAGGCACTTACTGATTCTCGCATACCATCATCAACTGAAGATTCTTCTTCATAGATTCCGGTTCTCCCCGGAGACAATTCTTCAAGAGCCTCTACGAGATCTGATATTTCAAATGGCTTGTCGAGATAACCGGTATTCTGTTCTGAAAGCGCGGTCATCATCAGTCTCTCATCTCCGAAGCCCGTGATTACAAGAACGGGAAGGTCGGGATACTGATTCTTTATCACCTTGAGTATCTTCAGGCCATCGATATCCGGCATGAATATGTCAGTAATAAGATAATCGTAGGCTACACCCTTTTCTCGAGACCGGTTCAGTTCATGAATCGCGGAAATACCATCAGGACAAGCAACGGCAGTGTAAT